>JANYIP010000292.1 GCA_025361995.1 Streptomycetales bacterium
GAAGCGCCAGTTGAGCTCGGGCGCGCGAGACAGCTTCATGAGCCTTGGTCAGGTTGTCGAAGTGCTCGATGAGTTGCGCCACCCACCGACCGGAGTCGAAGGGCTCAAGCATGTGGTCGCGCACGAAGTCGTTGAGATCACCGACGGACTTCATCGAAACCGTCTGATGGAACAGCTCCATCGCCTGCTCGGACTCGATACCTAGGCGTCGCCGGAAGTCAGCACCATAGGCCTTGAACGAGTCGAAGACCTGCCCGAGGGTGCGCAGCTTCTTGCGGACGTCGGCCGACTCCGCACCGAAACCGCTCAGGTCCTCGGCGATCGTCAGGCCTCGGTCTGCGGTCAGGAAGACCCGCTGTACCTGTTGGTCGTTCTCGCGCAGCCAGAAGACCTGCGCAAGGCTGACTGTGGACTCGAGCGCCTCGTTGGCGAAGACTCCGAGGATCACGGAGAGGGTGTTGCCGGACCGCAGGGCGACTGGACGGCTGATGCCTGTCTCCTCGTTGCGCTCGGCCTTGTAGTGCCCGCGTACATACGAGACCAGCGTTCGCTCGCGGTTCTCCGCTCCGGCAGCCTTGTTGTACGCGATCCGCCCCGAGGGCAGGAGCAGCGTCGTGACCGCGTCGACGAGGGTGGACTTGCCCGAGCCGATGTCTCCGGTGAGCAGCCCTGTTGTACCACCCAGACCGAGGCTCCACACCGACTGATCGAACGTCCCCCAGTTGAGAACCTCAAGGCGCTGCAACCGGAATCCGGCCCGCGACTCCCGGGGCTCGAGCTCCGAAGCACCGAAGAGGGGGGCCGTCACTGCGCCACCTCGTCGACGCCTTCGTCGGCGACCAAGCTCGCGTAATAGGCCGCGAGCCGCTCATCGAAGTCAGCGAGCCACTGCGCATCGACGAACGCCTTGAGAATCCGACGTACCTCGTACTCCGGCGGCCTATCGCCCACCTTGCGCAGGAAACCGAGCTCGACGACCTTCCCGATGTGGGAGTCGACCAGATCGACCAGGCGCGCCTCGTTGGAACTGGTCGGGAGGAAGACCACAAGCATCTCGAGGATCTGGTCACGGGTGAGCACGAGTCGAGTCTCAGCGGAGGACGCGTCGGCTTCGGCCAGCTTCTTGCGCAGCAGCGCCAGGAGCAAACTGACCGGGAACGACAATGCGCGGCGTGCGACGAGCCTCGGGATCAGCGGGTCGTCGGAGCCCTCGTCTGGTTCGGGCCGCGACCGGAGGAAGGCATACCCCTCGCTCTCATCGATGATGACGGCAAGCCCGAGCACGGCGACGTAGTCCTGCACCTGTGACTGCAGGGCGATCAGCTGCTGCCAGACGACGGGTGTTGTATCGCGATAGACCACTCCCTTCATCAAGGCCGTCGCGACGACCGAGAGGTTGGGCTCGGTGCGCACCGAGGTGGCGCCGCTCATGATGATTGCCTTTCATTTGCCGTGCCGCGCATGTAGGTCAGTCTCGGCACTCGTGCACGCCGGATCCGTCCTTCGTCGTCTGTCCAGCTCACGCTGTCGCGGATATCGCCGTCGATGATCGCCTGAAACCCCGGGTCGGACAATGAGAAGTAGCCCACGAGCTCCGCGAGTCCGTGTTCGAGCGGCGCGGTGGCAAGCAGCTCGCTCAACGGGACCTGGGATCGTCGGGCAAGAGCGCGATGCACCTCGTTGGCGAGTCGCTCGTGATCGACGAAGATCTGCTCGAACAGTATCGAGACGTCGAGCTGCGCGTCGCCGGCTGACGCCGGCGTCGTGTCGAGCGCTAGCGCGGGTCGCGGAGTGTACAGCGGCCGCTCGAAAGGCAGGGAAATGCTAGGACAGGTGGCGTCGATGTCGAAACCTGGCGCGAGACCCGGCTGGTCTCGCAGAGCCAACGAGTTTGACTCGATGGAGCGCAGGACGTCCATGACACGCCGGTTCTCCAGCCAAGCGCGGTCATCGAGGAACCGACGCAGCTGCTCGGACAACAGACGCACGGTGGCCTGCGTGCGTTCACCCGCGTCGAGCCAGTCGTAGTGCACGCGCCTGATCCGGGAGTCGACCTCGTCGATGGCGTCGAGGGCGTGGACGCGCTCCAGCAGATCGGCGAACTCCTCCTGTCGACTGCGCACGAGGAGGAAGTCGTAGAAGGCGTGGAAACTTCGGCTGGTCGGTTTCGGCGATGGCGCCGCGGTCACCGAGCACATCGTCGAGAAGATCCCCCTTCGATCCCGCCCAAGTGGCGACCCGCTCGCGGAGGCGGCGATCGAGTACCCGGAAGTTGTCCTCGACCTCGCGGAAGTCGCTGAGGAGGCCGGTGGCAGTCATCACGAACTGCTGATAGCGATCCCGGATCGCAGTTGCGTCCATGATCTCGACGTGACCTTCGATGAGAGCGGAGATCTCCTCGTCGAGTTCGGCGCGACGTCGGTAGAGATCCTCGAGGCGGACATCGCGATTAGTCTCACCGCCGAAGGCAATCTGCCGGAGCAGGTCGAACGCCGTGCTCAGTCGCGATTCGGTGCCCACGAAACTGCGCTGCGGGAGCGAGCGCACCCACCCAACTGCCCGCTCGAAGGCCGGCGTCGCGTCGAGGTGAGCGTCGAGGGAACCAGGCGGGTAGTACTTTCGCAGCCAGCCGGCCGAGGGTGCCGCCCAGTCGTCGAGGTAGGCCTGAGCCGACCGGGGGAAGCTGCCGTCTCCGAGCTGCTCGTTCAGGCCGTAGAGCGTCTCATCAAGCCGCTCGGCCAGCGTCGTGAACAGCACTGAGCGCACGTTTTCGTCGACGAAGACCTTGCCCAAGAAGTACAGGATCAGGGCGGCGTGGTCGGCCCGGAGCAAGCGCCAGGCGGTGCTCTCCTGGCGGAGCCGCTCAATATCGTCGTAGTCCACCGGCCCCCACCACGATCGCTCGTCTCCGCCTACAGGGGGATGCTACGAGATGCCTCCGACGGGTGGGGGTTGACCCACCATTGGACACTCACAGATGTGCGAGGTTCCATGGGCGAACTGGCTAGGTTCACCACCTCGTCTCCCGAGCGGTCCTACGGCGACATCGCGACGGCACGAACACCCCACCAACCCTGTCGCCCAGGCAAGGCCGTACCCCTACTATTTTGTTGCATCTAGGTCACTAGAACCCCTACTATTTTGTAGCAAGGGCGCCACACACGCCACCCGTCCTTCTGCCACCCTCGGATGGAGTCGAACCCTTGCGAGACGACGAGCTGCGCCGCATCCTTATGGATGCCAACCCGTGGTGGCGCGCTGCGGCAGCCGGGACCGACCCGACGCTCTGGGTCCGGTCCCACAGACTGCTGCTGGACCGGGCCCGTCACGACCTGGGCTACCGCGCGAGCATCCTCGACGATGTCGCGACCAACGCGTTGAGCGATCTGCTTGTCGTGGTGACAGGGCCACGCCGAATCGGCAAATCTGTCGCTCTGTTGGACACGGTGGCTACCCTCTGCGGACGTGGCGATGTCGACCCTCGCCAGGTCCTCCACGTGCCTTGCGACGGGATGCGGGACCGCGACCTGCGCAGGGTGCTGACGCTCGGACGCGAACTAACTCGATCCGTGGACTCGCCGCAGTCGGTGCGACGCGTCTGGCTGCTCGACGAGATCACCGGCATCGCTGGCTGGACATCAGTCCTCAAAGCGGCCCGCGACGGAACCAACTTCGGCGACGACACCGTCGTGGTCTCCGGCAGCCGCTGGGCCGCCGGAGAGGACATCGAAGGGCAGTTGCTGACCGGTCGAGCAGGCACCACGACAGGCCGTCGAGTTCGCCAACTCCTTCCCATGACGTTCCGCGACTACCTGGCAGCCACCCGACCCGACCTCTCCCGACCGCCATATGTCCACCCGGCACAGCTGCAGACCCTCGCCATACGCGAAGCTCTCGCGACACTCGCCTTTGACGTGGACGACTATGACCTGGCGTGGCAAGCGTTCCTCACCTGCGG
>JANYIP010000319.1 GCA_025361995.1 Streptomycetales bacterium
CGAGCAGCGTCGAACTGACCCGGAACCCGGCGGGCCTGATCAGCGCGCTGCGCAAGCTGGAGACCAACGACCAGCCGTTCGCCAAGTTCAACCACGCAACGGCCGCGATGTGCATCGACGACCCGTTGCAGCACCACGAGAGCTGGGTCCATCACCTGTTCGACACGCACCCGCCCATCGCGGAGCGCATCGCTGTTCTCGAGCGGATCTCGCAGGGTCAGACGACCTAGCTCACGCTGTCGGCGGCGCGGGTTCCGGCGGTTCTGGCGGTTCTGGCGGCACTGGCGGCACTGTCGGTACTGTCGGTACCGAAGGCGCATCGGCGCCGAAGCTCACCTGCGGGACCTCGCGGTCGACGGCGTCAGCCTGGAAGAACTCGGCAGCGTGGAAGCCGAACGTCCCGGCCAGCAGGTTCCGCGGGAAGCTCTGCAGGGCGATGTTGTAGTCCCGCACGCTGGTGTTGTAGTAGCGCCGCGCGAAGGCGATCTTGTCCTCGGTCGCGGTCAGCTGCTCCTGCAGGTCGCGGAAGTTGTCGGACGCGTGCAACTCGGGATAGTTCTCGGACACGGCGAAGAGCGACCGCAGCGACTGGCTCAGCACGTTCTCGGCGGCGCCGACCTTGGCGGGGTCACCGGTGGCTCCGGCGCTCACCGCAGCGGCGCGCGCGATCGTCACTGCCTCGAACGTGCCGCTCTCGTGGGCGGCATACCCCTTGACGGTCTCGACCAGGTTCGGGATCAGGTCGTGCCGACGCTTGAGCTCGACGTCGATCTGCGACCACGCCTCCTGCGTCCGGTTGCGTCGCTTGACCAGCCCGTTGTACGCAGCGGCTAGGAACGCGACGAGCAGGATGACGATCACGACGATGATCAACGCAGGCATAGCGGAATCCCTCGCTCGGTTGCCGTCACGCTATCCCAGCGCGAGGCGGGAGCGAGGGTTCCGCCGCCGCGGGCTAGCCGTGCGTGAGTGCCGCCGCCCGCGACTTGGCGAATGCCGCACGACGGTCGGCGTTGCTGGTCACCCGGACCGAGGGGAGCTGCGCAACCAGCAGGTGGCTGGATCCCGGTAGGTTGAGCGCAGTGACGTCCAGCAGGACGTGAGTGGTCCGCGAGGCATAGATCCAGACCGTGCCGTCGATCGTGGGTACGACGGCGGCATTCGCCAGCGTCGCAGTGCCGTAGTTCAGGCTGGACGTGGCGGGCGCGCCGTTCCCGGTGGGGGGAGCAGGGGCGATGCTCAAGTAGCCCCCAGCTGACGGCGTGACTGCCGTGAGGTTGACGAAGGCGCTCTCGAAGAAGTCAGCCAGCCCGGTGAAGTCGAGATTGACCCACTTGCCCCCCAGGAGCTGTCCGGCGGCGTTCAGCACGGTCGGGTTGATCACGTGGACGCGGCCGGCCGAGCTGCGGGTGTCGAGCATCCGGATCGGCTTGATGCCGACGACTTGGTTGGCGACGGTCTCGGTGAAGACGAAGACCCCGCTTTTATTGATGCCGTCGACCCAGAAGAGGTCGCCGCTGTCGGCGTACAGCTCGCCGGTAGTCTTGGTCGCCAGGCTCGTGTAGGCGACCGGGCTGTCGACCAGGGAGAGCGGACCGTGCGTCCCGCCGGTGTTAGCCAGGTTGAGCGTCGCGTCGCTGCTGGACGTCGAGGTGATGGACGTGGTCGAGCCCTGGGCGTCGTTGGCGCCGAGGATCGCGGTGCCGCCGGCCGAGGCCTGCGCCGTGCCCACGCCGCCGACGATGGCGGCGCCGCCTGCGACAGCTGCCACGGTGCCGGCCCGCCGGAGCAGAGCTCGCCGGTCGAGCACCTCGGCCGTGGGTGCGTCAGCGGCCGTTTTCTCGTGTCTGGGCATGGGTGATCTCCTCCGTGTGGCTACCGACCGCCTGCCGGCCGTCACTGACGGTATGTCGCTGCTCCGTTCGGGTTCAAGGACCACGCGAGTGAACTGCGCGTGTCCGGCGGCTAGCCTTCGCCCTGTGCCGACCGTTGCTGAGCTGATCCGGGTGCTCGACCGGCTCTATCCGCCGTCCGCGGCGGCCGACTGGGACGCGGTCGGCCCAGTGTGTGGCGACCCCGCCGCTGAGGTCGCGACCGTGCTCCTCGCGATCGACCCGGTGGCCGCCGTCGTCGAGG
>JANYIP010000197.1 GCA_025361995.1 Streptomycetales bacterium
TGTTCCGCTCGTACCCGAAGATCACCCCGGGCGCGACGGCGAGGAAGTTGTTCCCGTCGTCCCACTGCTCGCGCTCGGCCGAGCGGACGTCCTGGGCAGCCGACAGCACCCGGATCGCCGCGAGGTCGAGCGCCTGGGCCACGGCCTTCCACAAGTCGTCGCTGTGCACGACCAGCAGCCCGTCTGGGGAGTCGTCCGGGGTGATCGTGAAGCACCGGAGCTCCGACGGCAGGTAGGGGTAGGTCACGAAAGCGTCCCGGTCCACCATCGTCATCGCTGTGTCCAGGTGCATGAACGCCCGGGTCTTCGGCAGCTCCACCGCGATCACCTTGGTCACCGAGCCGGCACCGTCCGGTCCGCCGCCCCCTGAGAACCAGCTCTTGGCGAGCGCCTCGATCCCCTGCGGGGTGGTGCGTTCGCCGAGGCCGACCATCACCGCGCCGTTGCCGATGACGAGGATGTCACCGCCTTCACAGGTCGCCGGCTCGTGCTGGTCGTCGTCGTTGCCGTAGTAGAAGGTGAAGGCGTCCCGCTGCGCGGCGAACATCGGGTGGTAGGTATAGATCGCCCGGGAGTGCACCGTCTCGCGCTTGCGCGCCGGCATGGTCATCGGGTTGATGGAAACCCCGGCGTAGACCCATGCGGAGTTGTCGCGCTGGAAGAGGTGGTTCGGCAGCGGCGTGAGGATGAAGTCCTCGTCGTCGAGGTGCTGCCAGAGCAGGCTGGACTGCTGGGGGAGCTGGAGGTCCTTCTTGAGGATCCCGCCGATGAGGAAGGTGGCGAGGGTGGCGGGGTCGAGCGACTGCGCCATCTCGCGCAGCGGCGCCACCAGGGTGGCCCCGGAGGTCTTGTCATTGATCACCCGCTCCAGGACGAAGTCCCGCGCCTCGTCGATCGCCAGCGTCTGCGCCAGCAGGTCGGCGAAGTAGTGCACCTCGACGCCCTTGTCGCGCAGCTTCTGCACAAAGGCGTCGTGCTCCTCGCGGGCGCGCTGAGCCCACAGCACGTCGTCGAAGAGCAGCTCCTCGACGTTCGACGGGGTGAGCCGGGAGAGCTCCAGGCCGGGTCGGTGGACGATGACCTGCCTGAGCCGTCCGACCTCGGAGTCCACGTGGAAGGCCATCTGTGACGTCCTCTCCGCCTAGGTTCCGACTGTTCCGGAGACCAGTGCGCCGGACAGGAAGCTGCCGACGATGAGGTCGGCCCGGGCCCGGGCCTCGTCGGCCCGCTCCTGCGCCTCGGCGATGAAGCTGACCGGGTCGACGCCGCTGCGGGCGAGCTCGCCGAGCCCACCGACGCACCACCGGCGAACCACCTCGGGAGTCGCCTCCGGGTGGAACTGCAGACCCAGAGCCGACCCGAGCGTGTACGCCTGCGGGCCGGTCGCGTTGCGGGCGACCTCGACGGCCCCTGTCGGAACCTCGAAGCGGTCGGAGTGCCACTGCACGTACGGACCCTCGGGAACCAGGTCGGGCAGGTCGGACTCGATCAGGTGCCAGCCCAGCTCGGGTGCTGGAGCGGGTGTCACCGCCCCGCCGAGCGCGTGGGCCAGGAGCTGCCCGCCGAAGCAGAGGCCCAGCACCGGTTTGCCCGCTTCGACCGCTTGACGCAGGAGGACGGCCTCGCGGTCGACCTCGGGCGCGACGTGCTCCCAGTAGACCGACCACTCCGAGCCGAGCGACACCACGACGTCATAGCTGTCGGGTCCGGGCACGCCCCACTCGTCCTCGCGCAGGAGGACCTTGAACCGGGCATCCCTGGCCAGCAGCGCAGCTCCGACGAAACCGGGATCGGCGTCGCTGCGGTTAGCCACGATCAAGGTACGCACGGCGGCAACCCTAATGCCGCACGCGCACAGCCGGGCGTACCCGGCGGGCTCAGATGGCGCGGACCTGCTCGGCCTGCGGCCCCTTCTGACCCTGGACCACCTCGAACTCCACGTGCTGGCCCTCTTCGAGCGAGCGGTAGCCGTCGGCCACGATCGCGGAGAAGTGAACGAAGACGTCGGCGCCACCGCCGTCGACCGCGATGAAGCCGAAACCCTTCTCGGCGTTGAACCACTTCACAGTGCCCTGCTGGGCCATAACTAGCTCCTACGAGACGTTCTGGAACTGCGACGCGGAAAAGGCTAGCAGGGGGAATCGGGCGCTGGCAGGGGATCTGCGGAGGCGATTGGACGCCAGTTCCGGCGGCGGTCCTAGACTGATCGCCATGACCTCCACGCCTGATCCGTACTCGCCGGAGACCACCGGTGGCGGCACGATCATCGAGGAACGGACGGTTCCCGTCCCGACCGATTCCGGCGACCACGAGCGGTTCGCGCATTACGTGCGCAAGGAGAAGATCGTCGAGAGCGCTGTGACCGGCGCCCCGGTCGTCGCGCTCTGCGGCAAGGTGTGGCAGCCGAGCCGCGACCCGGGTCGCTTCCCGGTCTGCCCCGAGTGCAAGGAGATCTTCGAGGGCCTTCCCCCCAGCGGCGGGGACAGCGGTTCGTCGGAGTGAGCCCCGCGGACCCGGTCGAGGAGTCCGCTGCCCGTCCGGTGCGGCTGTTCGCGCCCGGTGGGCGCCGACTGCTCGTCGGTCTGGTCGCGGTCATCCTGCTCATCGCCTTCGAGGCGATGGCTGTCGCCACGGCGATGCCGCGTGCGGTGGCCGAGCTCGGTGGGCTCGCGTTCTACGCCTGGGCGTTCAGCGGGTACGTCGTAGCCAGCCTGTTCGCGATGGTGGTGGCGGGCGAGATCTGCGACCGGCAGGGCCCTCGGCAGCCGCTGCTCGGTGGGGTGGCGCTGTTCACGGTGGGCCTGGTCCTGGCCGGGACCGCGGTCGACATGGGCGTCTTCGTCGCGGCGCGTGCCCTGCAGGGGCTCGGCGGCGGTGCGGTCATCGTCGCGGTCTATGTCGTGGTGGGCCGGGCGTACGACGAGGGAGTCCGGCCGCAGGTGTTCGCCGTGATGTCCGGCGCGTGGGTGCTTCCGTCGATCATCGGGCCGGCGGTGGCCGGGTTCGTGGCCGACCGCTTCTCCTGGCGCTGGGTCTTCCTGGCCGTACCCGTGCTCGTCATCCCCGCTGTCCTGGTGATGTGGCGCGCCCTCCCCACCCTGTCCGGGGTTGATGACGGCCAGCCGTCGACCAGGGTCGGGCGCAAGCGGGCGGCGCTGGCGGTGGCGGTAGGTGTGGCCTGCCTGCAGTACGCCGGCCAGCGGCTCGACCTCTTCGGCGCGGTGCTCGCCGTGCTCGGGCTGGGCCTGCTCGTCACCAGCCTGCGGCGGTTGCTCCCGCAGGGCACGGTGCGCTTCGCCCGCGGGCTGCCGACGGTGATCGCGATGCGCGGAGTCCTGGCCGGGTCGTTCTTCGGTGCCGAGACGTTCATCCCGCTGATGCTGGTGAGCGAGCGGCACGTCTCGACCACCGCCGCCGGGCTGTCGCTGACCGGCGGCGCGCTCGGCTGGGCGGCCGGCTCGTGGTTCCAGGGACGGCCGACAACCATGATCCCGCGCTACTTGCTGATCCGGATCGGCTGCGTGCTGGTCGCCGGGGCCATCGGCGGCGTCGCCCTGGTCGCTGTCGGCGTGGTCCCCGCGTATCTCGCGTTCGGGGCCTGGATCGTCGGAGGGGCGGGGATGGGGATGTCGATGGCGTCGGTCGCCGTGCTCATGCTGCAGCTCTCGCCGGCGGCTGACCAGGGCGCCAACTCGGCGGCCATCCAGGTCGCGGACGCCCTGTTCTCGGTGATCTTCATCGGGCTGGCGGGGGCCATCTACGCCGCGGCCGCCCGGGGGAGCGGGTCCCGTACCTGGGCGTTCTGGGTGATCGACCTGGTGATGATCGCGCTGGCCCTGGGCGGGGCTGCGGTCTCGGCCCGGATCCGCCCGGGTCTGGTGTCAGTGTCGCCTCGTAAGGTCGAGCACCCATGAGCAGCACCGCCGCGTCGCACCTGTCACCCGCCTTCCCCGGTCGTGCCCCGTGGGGAACGGCCGGCGCGCTGCGCGCATGGCAGGAGCAGGCGCTGGCCGCATACCGGGCGGCCGACCCGCGCGACTTCCTCACCGTCGCCACCCCGGGAGCCGGCAAGACCACGTTCGCGCTACGGGTCGCCGCCGAGCTGCTCGAGCGTCGCGAGGTCCAGGCCATTACCGTCGTCGCCCCCACCGAGCACCTCAAGCGGCAGTGGGCGGAGGCCGCGCACAAGGTCGGGATCGCCCTGGACCCCGAGTTCCGCAACGCCCACGGCGCCGCTGGCCGCGACTTCACCGGCGTCGCCGTCACCTACGCCCAGGTCGCCGCGCACCCGGTGCTGCACCAGCGCCGTACCGAGGCCCGCCGAACCCTGGTGATCCTCGACGAGATCCACCACGCCGGCGACTCGCGGTCCTGGGGAGAGGCCACCAGGGACGCCTTCTCCCCGGCCACCCGGCGCCTCGCCCTGACCGGAACCCCCTTCCGGTCAGACGTCAACCCGATCCCGTTCGTGACGTACGCCCCGGATGCCGACGGCTCGCTGCGCAGCGTGGCCGACCACTCCTACGGGTATGCCGAAGCACTGCGCGACCAGGTGGTGCGGCCGGTGATGTTCCTGGCGTACACGGGGTCGGTGCGCTGGCGGACCCGGGCCGGTGACGAGGTGCAGGCCACCCTCGGTGAGCCGCTGAGCCGAGACCTCACCGCGCAGGCCTGGCGCACGGCCCTCGACGCGCAGGGGGAGTGGATCCCGGCCGTCCTCGACGCCGCGGACCGGCGCCTGTCGGAGGTGCGCCGGCACGTCGACGATGCGGGTGGACTGGTCATCGCCACCGACCACGCAACCGCCCGGGCGTACGCCGCGATCCTGGCTGCTGTCTCGGGCGAGCAGCCGGCCCTCATCCTCTCCGACGACCCGGGCGCGAGCGCGCGGATCGCCGAGTTCGGCGCGTCGAAGCAGCGGTGGATGGTGGCCGTGCGGATGGTCTCCGAGGGCGTCGACATCCCGCGGCTGTCCGTCGGGGTGTACGCCACGTCGACGGCGACGCCGCTGTTCTTCGCCCAGGCCGTGGGCCGGATGGTGCGGGCCCGGCGGCGCGGGGAGACCGCCTCGATCTTCTTGCCGTCCGTGCCGCTGCTGCTCGGGCTCGCGGCCGAGATGGAGGTCCAGCGCGACCACGTCCTCGGCGGTCCGGGAATGGTGGGCGCCGAAGGGGACATGTGGGCGCCCGAGGATGCGCTGCTGGCTGCTGCACAGTCGAGCGGTGACAGTGCAGACGACCTGCTGGCGTTCGAGGCGCTGGGCTCGGAGGCCACCTTCGACCGGGTGCTGTTCGACGGGGGTGAGTTCGGCTCGCATGCGGCGCCGGGTTCGGCGGAGGAGCAGGACTTCCTCGGGCTGCCCGGGCTGCTCGAGCCGTACCAGGTCACCGAGCTGCTCAAGAAGCGGCAGGCCGACCAGACGTCGGGTCGGCGCCGGGCCGCTGCGCGCGGCGACGAGGCTGCAAACCAGTCACCCGCACGTGCTGCCTCGACGCACGCTGCGCTGGCGTTGCTCCGCACAGAGCTCAACGGGCTGGTCGCCGCCTGGCACCACCGGACCGGCCAGCCGCACGGAGCGATCCACGCCGAGCTGCGTCGTACCTGTGGGGGACCTGCCACAGCGCAGGCGCAGGCGCAGCACCTCCAGGAGCGGATCGACACCGTCCGGCGCTGGGCCGTCGGGCGGGCCTAGTCTGCGCGCATGGCCGCGGAGACCTCGCAGACGCTCGATCGTGGGCTGCGCATCCTCGACCTGCTCGCCGTCGCACCCGGCGGTCGGAGCGTCGCGGAACTTGCGGCCGACCTCGGCGTGGGTCGTACTGTCGTCTACCGGTTGCTCACCACACTCGAGGCGCACCAGCTCGTCCGGCGGCACCCCAGCGGGCGGGTCGGGCTCGGCATAGGCGCCCTGCGGCTGGCC
>JANYIP010000326.1 GCA_025361995.1 Streptomycetales bacterium
GTCGTGGGTGAGCAGGATGGCCTCGCCGTCGAGGATCAGCGACTGGACGAGACGCTGCGACAACGCGATCCGGTCGTCGGAGTCGGTCTCGACCCGGTCGCCGTCGTACCGCCACAGGCTGGCAGCGGGGCTCGAGGCGGCCCCGAGAGAGAACCGCAGCACCTCGGCGACCTCGGCGCGCATGAGCTGGCGGGCCTGCTCGAGCACAGCGGGCAGGACCTCGGTGGTGGCCGGTGCTCCGTTGAGCTCGCGGCTGAAGCGGAAGAGTTTCTCGAGGGAGGTGTGCCGGTCGGCGAGGGAGGAGTACGAGCGGTAGCCGATCATGAGGACGGCGCCCGCGAGGACGAGCGGGATCGTGGCGAGCGGCCCGAGCCGCAGGGTCAGCACCGACACGATGCCGATGACCGAGCTGGCGGCGGCGATGAAGAGGCCGGCCAGCGACCCGGACACCCCGTCCTTGCGCCCGCCGCCGGTGTACCAGCGCAGGATCAGGCTCAAGACGAGCAGGTCGACCGCGATTGAGAGCGTGGCCGCCGCGACTGCTGCCAACCAGGTACGTGGCCCGTCCGCGACGCTGCCCCCGCCGAGCAGCCGGAAGGTGGACAGCGCCACGGCCCCGTTGGCGTAGAAGAGCGTGATGTTGAGGGCGGCCTTGAGCGGGGTCTGCCGCCGCCACAGCACGACGACGACGGCAGGGCCCAGGACGCGGCCCAGCATCATCGGTCCCGGCGCGGCGTAGAAGAGCCCGAGGATGAGGGGGATCTCGCTGATCGAGATGCTCTTGGCCTCGCGGCCGAACTGCAGGTGGAACACCCAGATCTCGGTGGCCCCGAAGAGGATCGCGAGGATCCACCAGGAGATGTGGAGGCTGCTAGGTGCGTGCGGAGGGTTCTTCAGGACAGCACCGAAGAGGGCTGTGCCGACGGCGGCCAGCACCAGCGTCAAAGCGACGACGCGCCTGGTGGGCCGTGTCACCCGACGCGTCACCGCCCCGTCCCGGGCGCCGGCGTTGCGCTTCATTGCTGGGAAGATCGACAGGTCTGGTCCCGACCCTTAGATCCAGGTGCTGGCGGTGATGTCGGCGCCTTCGATCGGGGCGCCGTCGCCGGTCACTGCCAGTCCGAGCCGGACCAGGTCGCGGCGTTGGTCAGCGTGGCCATGACGATCGACTGCCACTTGACGCCGGCCCACGAGGCGCCGGTCCAGCTGGCGCCAGCCCACGAGGCGCCGGTCCAGGAGGCGCCGGTCCAGGAGGCGCCGGTCCAGGAGGCGCCGGTCCAGGAGGCGCCGGTCCAGGAGGCGCCGGTCCAGATCGAGCCGTTCCAGCTCCCCCCGGACCACGCCGTACGGGACTTCTCCGCAGCCGCGAGCGTCGCAGTAGAGACGGGCTTGCCAAAGATGTCGGTCTCACCGGTGAGGCTGACGCCGCCGCGGGTGAGGTGGCGGCCACCCCTTGCCCCCTCGAGGGTCCCGGTGCCGGTCGACGCGGCGAACGTCTGTTGGACCGCTGCGCCGGGCTGGGCCAGCGCTGCCCGCAGGGCGTTGGGGATGCCGCTTCCCTGCTGCCCACCCTTGGCTGCGAGCTTTGCCGTGCTGGTCAGCATGTGCTTGACCTGGTCGGGGGACAGGCTCGGCTGGTGGCTGAGGAGCAGGGCCACCACGCCGGAGGTGATCGCCGCCGCCTCAGACGTACCCGATCCGCGGAAGAACCGGGTCCCGATCTGGGCGGTGAGCCCGAACTGCATGTCGATGAACGAGCCCGGCACGCGCAGCCCCTGGATGTGAACCCCGGGAGCAACCAGGTTGACCCGGCGCTTGCTGGTGCCGACGGCGCTGAATGACGCGACCTTGTCGTCCATGCTGCTGATCGTGCCATTGGTGTCGAGCGCGCCGACGGCGAGGACGTAGGGGTCCTTCGCCGGGTCGGCCAGCGGGGTGCGGCCGCTGTTGCCTCCCGAGACCACGATCACGATCCCGCTGCGCCAGGCCACCTCGGCCGCGTACGCGAGCGGGTCGAGCTGGTACGCCTGGGTCGATGCAGTCCCGAAGGACAGGTTGAGCACCCGGATGTTGTAGCCGGGGTCGTGCGCGTGCTGGACGACCCAGTCGATCGCGGCGATGACCTGGGAGACGTCGGTCCGCCCCTGGGCGTCGGCGACCTTGACGCTGATGACCCGCGCGTCGGGGGCGATGCCCTGGTAGTCGGCGGAGTCGGTGGAGACTGCGTCGACGCCGGGGTCGCGGCCGTTGATCAGGCCGGCCATGAACGTGCCGTGACCGAAGGTGTCCAGGTGGGCGGTGCTCGGCGACTGCGATTCGAAGGACAGGTCTGGGCCGTCCACGACCTGGCCAGGGGCCGCGAGACCGGTGACCCGGGTGACGCCGGAGTCGATGAGTGCGACGTCGATGCCGCGTCCGGTGTAGCCCCGGCTCCAGGCGTCGTGCGCCCCGACCAGGGTCGCTGCGTTGTACGTGGATCCGGCGTCGGCGGCGGCGTCGTGCCCGCTGGAGGCGAGCGTGACGACGGCGTCGGCGGTGATCTCGGCGACGAGCGGGTCCTGGGCCAGCGCAGCCG
>JANYIP010000329.1 GCA_025361995.1 Streptomycetales bacterium
AGGACGACGAGCCGGCCCCCGGCCATCACCTCGACGGCGAACTTCTGCTCCGTCCCGACGAGCGTGCGACCGCGGTCCTGGGTGTGCCAGCGGAGGAACCGAGCCAGCGCCGTGTGCGCGTGCGCCTTCTCCTGGGTGGACCGCCAGGGCGCTTCGAAGGCCAGCTGGTTCCATACCGAGTCGACGAGAGCGTCCAGCTCGTCGAGCCCGGGCGGGGAGTCCGAGCGCGCCACCTCGTGCGCCAGCGCGTGCACGATCGACCCGAACCCGAGCGCGGTGCTGCGCGCGCTGTCGGCGTGCACCTCGTGGCCGAGGAACCAGCGCAGCGGGCAGTCGTTCAGCCCGGCCAGCGACGAGCCGGACAGCGCGATCGGGGCGGCCTGCGGGTACAGCTCGTGCCCGGGCTCGCTGACCTGTGCGACTCCCCACCAGCGGTCGGGGTGTGCGACCGCGACGAGCGGCACGCCCTCACGGGACCCGCCCGTGTCATCGCGGCCACCCACGGTGGCCCGCGCCAGCGTGGCCAACCGGCCGGCGGCCGCCCGGCGGAGCGGCTCAGGGCGCTCGGCGTCGGAGGCGATCGAGCGCAGCTCGGCTACCAGGGCCTGCAACGTCATCGCTCGGCGCGGACGCTCCCCGACCACGACGGGGGCCACGCCGAGCTCCGCCATGAACCGCGACGGCCGTACGCCGTCGTCCTCGGGCGAGTCGACGGCGGTGACGACCAGCCGACGGCTAGCCCGGGTGACGGCGACGTAGAAGAGCCGGCGCTCCTCTGCAAGCCGGGCCGACAGCGGGAGCGGCTCGGTGACCCCGTCCGGCCCGAGCCGGTCAGCCTGCAGCAGCGACCCGCGGTGCCGAAGGTCGGGCCACACGTCCTCCTGGACGTCGACGACGACCACCACGGACCACTCGAGTCCCTTGCTGCGGTGCGCCGTCAGCACGCGTACGCCGTCCCCCCGCGGCCCCTGCTCGGCGAGAGTGTCGGCGGGAATCTGCTGGGCCTCGAGCTCGTCGAGGAACACCCCCACGCCCCGGCGCTCGGCCCGCTCGGCATCACGAGCCGCGAGGTCGAACAGGGCCACCACCACGTCGAGGTCGCGGTCTGCTGCGCGGCCAGCGGGTCCGCCGGCCGCCGAGCGCTGCTCGAGAGTGTGCGGCCACGGCGTTGCGTCCCACAGAGACCAGAGGACGTCGTACGCGCTGGCGCCCCCGGTCGCACGCTCGCGGGCCCGCGCAAGCATCCGGCCGAGCCGGACGGCCGGCCCGACCACCGGGTCGTCCACACCGCCGAAGGCGACCAGGGTCGCGGGCTCCGCGACCGCCTCGCGGATCAGCTCCTCCGAGGGCCGTGGGAGCGTGCCGAGCGGGTGGTCCGGCGTCATCGACGCCGCACGCTCCTGCTCGCGCAGCAGCCGCCCGAGCCGGCGCAGCCGGCTGACGTCGGCGCCGCCGAGCGGGGAAACCAGCAACGTCCGCGCGACGTCAGCCGTGAGCGTCTCGGGGTCGGCCACCGCGCGCAGCGCGAGCAGCAACGGCGCGGCCGCCGCCTCGCGCGACAACGGGATCTCGTCGCCCGCCACCTCCACCGGCACCCCGGCGGCGCCTAGCACCCGACGCACCGCAGGCACCGACCGCGCGCCCGACCGGACCAGGACCGCCATCGCCGACCAGGGGGTCCCGTCGTCCAGGTGCTCGCGACGCAACAGGTCCGCGACGGCCTCGAGCTGCCCGCCGAGAGACGGGAAGGTCAGCGCCTCGACGAGGCCCGGTTCGCGTCCTTCCACCACGGACAGGTGACGGTGCTCGCGCAGGTGGCTGGACAGGCCGGCACCAGACAGCGGCATCCGGCGCGCCACCTCGCGCGATGCCGCGAGCAACGCCGACCCCGCGCGCCTGGACACCTGCAGCGTCCGCACCTCGGCACGCGCGCCGTCCACCCTGGTGAAGCGGTCGCGGAACTCGAGCAGCCCGCGCACCTCGGCTCCCCGGAAGGCATAAATCGACTGGTCGGGGTCTCCCACGACGACCAAGTCACGGCCGTCGCCGGCCACGGCCTGCAGCAACCGCTCCTGCGCCGGGTCGGTGTCCTGGTACTCGTCGACGACGACCAGGTCGTACCGCCCGCGCAACGACGCACGTCCGTCGGCGGACTCGGCGTACATCACGGCGCGGTGGACGAGCTCGGAGTAGTCGAGCAGACCCTGGGCATCGAGGTTGTCGAGGTACTCCCCCAAGAAGTCCGAAGCCGCCACCCAGTCCTCGCGCACCGGTCCGGCCAGCCGGCGCAGGTCGCCGGGCTCGAGACCGAGCCCGCGCGCCCGCGACAGCAACGAGCGAAGCTCGTCGGCGAACCCCCGGGTACGCAGGGCGACCGCGAGGTCAGCCGGCCAGGCCACGCTGCCCTCGGCGACGTCGCCGGCCAGCAGGTCTCGGACGACCACGTCCTGCTCTGGGCCAGAGAGCAGGCGCAACGGTCGCCCGATATCTTCGGGGGACCGCGTCTCGCCGGCGAGCGCGTAGGCGAAAGCGTGGAACGTCCAGGCACTCTGGGCCATCACCGTCTGCCCCAGCCGGGCCGAGATCCGGTCCCGGAGCTCGGCGGCGGCCTTGCGGCTGAACGTCAGCGTCAGCACCCGGTCAGGGTCGGCCCCCCCGGCGACCCGGGCGGCGATCGCCTCGACCAGCGTCGTGGTCTTGCCGGTCCCCGGTCCGGCGAGCACGAGCAGCGGTCCGTGCCCGGGCAGGCGGACGAGGTCGACCACGGTTTGCTGCGAGCCGTCCAGGACTGGCGCGGCATCGACGCGGCGCGACGGACGGACCAGCCGGTACGCCGGCCGTCCCCCTGCGGTCCTGGTGGGCGGAGTCATCCGTCCATCTCAGCAGGTCGCACCGACAGCACCGACGGCACCGACAGGTCCGACAGGTCCACCCACCGCGCCCTTCGCATATCGACCCGGGACCCGCCCGAGACCAGCGGCGTCCCCTCGCTGCGCAGGTGCTCCAGCGCCGCACGCTCGTGACCCAGCGCGGGCTGGCCGCTCGCCCGAACCACCCGCCACCACGGCACCGCGCCGCCCCACAGCGCCATCACCCGGCCCACCTGACGCGGCCCGCCGTCGGCCAGCAGCTCGGCGATGTCCCCGTACGCCAGTACGCGGCCAGCCGGGATCCGCTCGACCAGGTCGAGCACCCGCTCGGCGTACGGCGACGGCAGCGTGGGGTCCACCCGCGGATCTTGTCAGCCTCTTGCCCACCTGAGGGACCACTGGATGGGAGACTCGCCTGCGTGAGTCACGAGGCGACCGAGACGACCACCGCCCGCGGCGTGGTGGTTGTCGAGCCTCCGCTGCCGCGCCGGGCGCGGCGTCCGGCCGACCTGGCCCGGCTGATCGTCAGCCTGCTCCTGCTCGCGCTCCCGCTCGTCCTCGGCAACGTCGCCGCCGCGACCTCGACCGGGCTCGAGCAGGACATCTTCCGGTCCACCAGCGGGCTGCCCAAGGTCGCGCTGCTCATCGTCACCTACGCCGCGGGCTTCGCCGTGCTGGCTCTGCCCGTCGCGCTCGCCGTCGACCTGCTCGTGCGTCGCAGGCCGTGGCAGCTGCTCGACGCCGTCGTCGCCGCCACGCTGGCCGCCACCATCGCGTACCTGTTCCGCTACTGGGTCGAGCACGTCCGTCCCGGCCGGCTGCTCGAGGCGCTGACCAAGGAGCTCGAGACCGGGGTACGGTCCAGCCCTGCGCAAGGGCTTCTTGCCGGGGTCGTCGCCTTCCTGTGCCTGTCCCAGATCAGCGGGCGCCGGGTCTGGCAGCTCGCTGCGTTCGTGTCCGTCGGGCTGGTCGCGGTCGTCGGTGTGCTGTCCGGCCGGGTGACAGCGCTGTCCCAGACTGTCTCGCTGCTCCTGGGATGGTCGGTCGGCCTCGCCGTCCGCTACGCGATCGGCGCCGCGAGCACCCGGCCGCGTGGCAGCGAGGTCGCTGAGGCACTGTCGGCCGCGGGACAGCCTGTCGTCCGGCTCGAGCGGATGTACGAGAACACCGTCGAGCCGCGGCGCTACCTCGGCAAGCAGCGCGACGGCAAGCGGCTGCGGGTCGCCGTGCTGGACCGTGACACGTACGGATCGGCCCTGGCCTACCGCTTCTGGCGTCGCGTCCGGCTCCGCGGCCCCGCCACCCGCCGGTCTTTCCTCACCGTGCGCAGCGCGATCGACCACATGGCCCTGATGGCCCTGATGGTCCGCGACGCCGGCGTCACCACGCCTGAGCTCCTCGCCGTCTCCGAGGTCGGGCCGTACGCCGCGCTGGTCGCCTTCCGCGATCTCGCCGGGACCAGCCTGGCGTCGTACGAGGAGACGTTACGCGACGTCGACGAACCCGACCCGGAGCCGCTCAGCGACGAGACCCTGCAGCAGATCTGGCAATCGCTGAAGCTGTTGCAGGAGCGCAAGATCGTGCACCGCGGCCTCACCGGCGAGCACGTCCTGCTCACCAGCAGCAGCGGCGGCGGGACCGAGGACACCGACGGGATCGCGCTGCTCGAGGTCAACTCCGGGGAGATCGCCGCCTCGGACCTCGCGCTGCGCCTGGACACCGTCCAGCTGCTCACGACCGTCGCCATCGTCGTCGGGCCCGAGCGTGCCGTCCGGACCGCCGTCGACGTGCTCGGCGCCGATCCGGTCATCGACGCGCTGCCCCTGCTGCAGAGCATCGCCCTGTCGCGGTCGACCCGGGCCCTGCTCAAGGACCACAAGGGCCTGCTGCACGACCTGCGGACCCAGATCATCGACGTCACTCCCGCGGACCCCGAGGTCGAGGAGATCAAGCTCGAGCGGCTGACCGTACGTGGGGTCGTCGCGGTCCTGGGCGGGGCGGTCGCCGTGTACTTCATCGCCACCCAATTCACCAAGGTCGACTTCACGAAGCTGTCCAGCGTCGACTGGCGGTGGGCGTCGCTGGCCTTCGTGTTCGCGTTCCTGACGTACCTCGGCGCGGGCATGACCTGCGTCGGCTTCGTCGTGAGCAAAGTCAGCCTCTTCCGCGCGACCCTGACCCAGTACGCGGTGGGTTTCGCCGGCCTGCTCGCGCCGACCGCGGTCGGTACCGTCGCACTGAATGTCCGCTTCCTCGAGAGGTCCGGCGTCGACCCGGCGGTCGCGGTGAGCAGCGTCGGACTGGTGCAGCTCATCATGTTCATCGGCCACGTCGTCCTGATCGTCCTCTTCGGCGTCCTTGCCGGGACCGGCGCGGAGAGCTCGTTCGCGCCGCCGCAGGGCGCCGTGATCGCCGTCCTCGTCGTCGTCCTCGTCGCCATCATCGCCTTGTCGCTCCCACCAGGACGCCGGCTGGTGCAGGCCCGGGTACGGCCGCTCCTCAGCCGGGTCATCCCCCGCCTCGTGGCCGTCTTCCAGGTCCCCTCGAAGCTGGCCACAGGTCTCGGCGGGGCGCTCCTGCTCAACCTCGCCTACATCGGAGCGCTCTTCGCCTCGGTGCGGGCCTTCCAGGGGTCGCTGAGCTTCGCGGCGGTGGCCGTCGTCTACCTGGCCGGGTCGGTGGTCGGGGCCGTCGTGCCCACCCCGGGTGGGATCGGGGCGATCGAGGCCGCGATGGCGGCGGGGCTCACCGCTACCGGACTGCCCGGGTCGATCGCTGTCTCGGCGGTGCTGCTCTATCGCATCGCGACGTTCTGGGTACCCATCCCGGTGGGGTGGCTGTCGCTGACGTACCTGCAGCGCAAGGGTGCGCTCTAGACACCGCCCAGCCCCGTGCGTTGATCATGAGCCTCAGTACGAGGGCAGGTCGGGCTCGATCTGGTTGACCCACGCGAGTACGCCGCCACCCACGTGCACGGAGTTCGCGAAGCCGGCGCCCTTGAGCACCGCGAGGACCTCGGCCGAACGTACGCCGGTCTTGCAGTTGACCACGATCTGGCGGTCCTGCGGCATCTTCTCCAGGGCGCTCCCGTTGAGGAACTCACCCTTGGGGATCAGCACGGCCCCCGGGATCTGCACGATCTCGAACTCGCCCGGCTCGCGGACGTCGACCAGCAGGAAGTCCTGACCGGCGTCCTTCATCGCCTTCAGATCGAGCACCGAGATCGTCGAGTCGCGGGCTGCCTCGGCGGCCTCGTCCGAGATCGTCCCGCAGAACGCCTCGTAGTCGATGAGCTCGGTCACCGTCGGGTTCTTGCCGCAGATCGCGCACTCCGGGTCCTTGCGCACCTTGACCTGCCGGTACGTCATCTCCAGGGCGTCGTAGATCATCAGCCGGCCGACCAGCGGGTCGCCGATGCCCATGAGCAGCTTGATGGCCTCGTTGACCTGGATCGAGCCGACCGACGCGCACAGCACGCCGAGCACGCCACCCTCGGCGCACGACGGGACCATCCCGGGCGGCGGGGGCTCGGGGTAGAGACAGCGGTAGCAGGGCCCGTACTCGGACCAGAACACCGACGCCTGGCCGTCGAAACGGTAGATCGAGCCCCACACGTACGGCTTGTTGAGCAGCACGCACGCGTCGTTGACGAGGTACCGGGTGGCGAAGTTGTCGGTGCCGTCGACGATCAGGTCGTACTGGCTGAAGATCTCCATCACGTTCGTCGAGTCAAGCCGCAGCTCGTGCAGGACCACGTTCGTGTATGGGTTGATCTCGCGCACCGAGTCCCGCGCGCTCTCGGCCTTGGACCGGCCGATGTCGCTCTGCCCGTGGATGATCTGGCGCTGCAGGTTGGACTCGTCGACGGTGTCGAACTCGACGATGCCGAGCGTCCCGACACCGGCCGCGGCGAGGTACATCAGCGCGGGCGAGCCGAGGCCACCGGCGCCGACGCAGAGCACCCGGGCGTTCTTGAGCCGCTTCTGCCCGGCCATCCCGACGTCGGGGATGATCAGGTGGCGGCTGTAGCGACGGACCTCGTCGACGGTCAGCCCGTCGGCGGGGTCCACCAGCGGCGGCAACTTCACGGACGCAACGGCAGACACGTAACGCTCCTCGGGTTTGTCGGCTCAGCAGCAGCAACGTTGCCACGTCGGGGACGATTCCCCACCACCGGGCGGCAGACTAGGGCGATGCGCCCACTCATCGGCATCACGTCGTACGTCGAGCAGGCTCGCTGGGGAGTCTGGGACGCCAAGGCCGCGCTCGTCCCCTACGCGTACGTGCAGCAGGTCAGCGACGCGGGCGGTCGGGCCGTGGTGATCCCGCCGTCCTCCGAGCCCGCGGAGATCCTCCGGGTCCTGGACGGGCTGCTCTTCGCCGGTGGGGCCGACATCGACCCGGTCCGCTACGGCCAGCCGGCGCACCCCGAGACCGCGGGCCTGCGGCCGGACCGCGACGAGGGCGAGCTCGAACTGCTCGAGGCCGCCCTCGGGCAGGACATGCCGGTGCTCGGGATCTGCCGCGGGATGCAGCTGATGTCCATCGCGGCCGGCGGCCACCTGCACCAGCACCTGCCCGAGCTCGTCGGGCACGAGAACCACCGGCCGGAGCCGGGCGTCTACGGCGACCACTCGGTCCGGGTGGACCCCGCCTCGCAGCTGGGCTCCATCCTCGGCGAGCGGGTGCACGTCCGCTCGTACCACCACCAGGGCGTGACCGACGCGGGCAAGCTCGCCGTGGTCGGGTGGGCCGACGACGACACCGTGGAGGCGGTCGAGGACCCGAGCCGGGCCTTCGCGATCGGGGTGCTCTGGCACCCCGAGGTGGGCGACGACCCGCGCCTCTTCGACGCCCTCGTCGCCGCTGCCAGACAGTAAACCGGCCCTGAATCGACACTGAGTCAGCCCTGTGTGCACCGTCTTGTTCGCGTGGCAGTGGCGTCCCGACGTCCCGGTCGTGCTCGCCGCGAACCGGGACGAACGCATGGGACGGCCCACCGACCCGCCGATGCGGCTGCAGACCGGCCCCGACCTCTGGGGTGGCCGTGACCGGCTCGCCGGCGGGACCTGGCTGGCAGTCGACCCCGCCGCACGACGGCTCTGCGCCGTGACCAACCGGTACGCCGGGTCACGGGGTCCAGTCGGTCCGCCTGACCCGACGCGGCGCTCACGCGGGGAGCTCCCGGTACGGCTGCTCGCCGGCGGTGCCGACACCCTCGGCCAGCTGTCGGCAGACGCGTACAACCCGGTCAACGTCCTGTGGCTCGCGCCGGAGGCGGCATGGTGGTCGACGCTCGAAGGGCGGATCGACCTCGAGCCCGGCGTGCACGCGCTGACCGTCCATCACGTCGACGACCCGACGGGTACGAAGACCCAGCGGTTGCTCGCACTGGCCCGCAGCGCCGCCGGCGACGCCACCGATGCGCGTGACCTGCGCGACCGCTTGACCCTCGTGCTGCGGTCGCACGACACCGACCCGGACGGGCCACCGCAGTCCGCGGCCTGCATCCACGGAGACGAGTACGGCACCGTGTCGAGCTCGACGGTCGTGGTCGACGGAGACGGCGTCGAGCTTGCGTACGCACCCGGGCGCCCCTGCGTCACCCCGTACACCGCAGTCGACATGGTCGACATGGTCGACGTGGTCGACAGGAAGCCTAGGTAGGCAGACCGGGGAGGCCGTCGAGGCTGGTGGCGTTCTTGTGCGCGCGGTAGGCGGCGAGCTTGTCGGGGCCTTTCTTCGCGGCGTCCAGGTCGAGGACGTCCCGGTCGTCGACGTACGCCATCGTCGGGACCGCGTACCCGCAGGAGTCGGAGATCCTGGCCAGCCCGACCACGATGACCGACCGCACGCCCGGGTGCTCGGGGAAGCGTGCGAGCAGCTCGGCGAAACCGTCGTCGCCCGGCAGCACCACGCGGCCGAGGCCGTGCAGGCGGACGATCCGGGGACGACCGTCGAAGGCACAGAACATCAGGACGATCCGGCCGTTCTCGCGCAGGTGCGCAACTGTCTCGATGCCGCTGCCAGTGAGGTCCAGATAGGCGACGGAGTGCTCGTCGAGGACGACGAAACTGCCGACCAGTCCCTTGGGCGAGCAGTTCACCAGGCCGTCGCCGGCCAGCGGCGCGCTCGCCACGAAGAACACCGGCTGCGCGGTGAGCCAGCCCGCCAGCGACTCGTCGATGCCCTCGAAGACTTTGCCCATACGCTGATCGTAGGACCGGTGCAGGGCCAGGAGTCGGCTCGGGGGCGGCACACTGAGACACGTGAGCGTCAGCACCGACAGCACCGACAGCACCGAGCTGCCGTCGCCGTGCCTGGTCGTGCTGGTCGGTCCCGGTGCGGCCGGCAAGAGCACCTGGGCGTCCCTGCACTTCGCACCCGAGCAGATCGTCTCGAGCGACCGGCTGCGCGCAGTCGCAGGGACCGGCGAGGACGACCAGTCCGCGAGCCAGGACGCGTTCGCGCTGCTCGACGACATCGTCCGGATGAGGGTCGGGCGCCGGCTGACCACCGTCATCGACACCCTCGGGCTGGACCCCGGGCGGCGAGCCCGCTGGGTGGCCCTCGCCCGCAGCCACCAGGTCTCGTGCGTCGCGGTCACCTTCGACACCTCGCCAGCACAGTGCCGCGCTCGCAACCGGGCTCGGCCGCGCTCGATCCCGGTCGATGTCCTGTCCCAGCAGCTACGCCAGTGGGTGGCCACCCGCGACGGCCTCGCAGACGAAGGCTTCGACCGGGTGATCACTCCCGCGCCGGTCACCGTCGTCACCCCGGCGTTCACCGGCGCTCGCGCGGCCTCGAAGCGGCAGCGCGAGGACCCGGTGGGTCTGCGCTTCGGGCTCCACCTCAGCGCGTTCGACGCACCTGGCGGCGCGCCCGCGCTGCGCAGCTGGCTGGTCGAGGTCGCCACCGCGGCGGAGACCGCGGGCTTCGACGCGA
>JANYIP010000333.1 GCA_025361995.1 Streptomycetales bacterium
TTCGGCAACGAGGCCGGCGACAGGTTGAGCGTGATCCGGTGCTGGGGCCACGGTTCGGACGAGTTGATCACCGCAGCCCGGATGCGGTCGCGAGACTCGGACAGCGAGGTGTCAGGCAGGCCGATCAGGGTCAACCCGGGCAGCCCCTGGGCCAGATGCGCCTCCACGTCCACCACGTGACCGACCACGCCGAGCAGGGCAACCGCCCGGGTACGCGCCAAGGTCATGCGGACACCCCGCGCACGTGCTCGACCAGCGCGGCGCCCGAGCCGGACTGCAGCACGCCGACCACGTCGAACCGTACGGAGGTGGGGTGCACCTTGGCCTCGACCAACCACTGGGCCGCCAGCCGCCGCAGCCGGGCCACCTTGCGCGGTGTCACAGCCTCCAGCGGAGAGCCGTACCCGACCCCGCGGCGGGTCTTGACCTCGCAGATCACCAGCACCTGGCCGTCGCGCCCCACGATGTCGATCTCGCCCGCCGGGCACCGCCAGTTGCGCTCGAGCACGACGATCCCCTGCTCGATCAGATGCCGCGCGGCGACGTCCTCGCCGTACTTCCCCAGTGCGTCCTTGGCACGCATCTCGCACCACCTCCGGCGCCAAGACTCCTGCCGGATGCCGTGCGGTGGTAGCTGATCGTCTCGGCTGTGGACAAAGACACGGTTGTGGACAAGACGGCCCTGCGGACGAAGGGAGCCCGCCGCTCAGTCCTGCGGCACCTGGAGGTCGGGCTGCGCGAGCTCTTCGATGTTCACGTCCTTGAACGTCAGCACCTTGACGTTCTTGACGAATCTCGCCGGGCGGTACATGTCCCAGACCCAGGCATCGCTCATGGTGACCTCGAAGTACACCTCGCCGTCCGCCGACCGGACCTGCATGTCGACGTTGTTGGTGAGATAGAAGCGACGCTCGGTCTCGACCACGTACCCGAAGAGGCCGACCACGTCGCGGTACTCCCGGTAGAGCTGCAGCTCCATCTCGGTCTCGTACCTCTCGAGGTCCTCCGAGCTCACGCGCGCACCTCCTGGTCGGTCCTGCTGAGATCGGACTGGCTGAGATCGAGCTCGCTGAGGTCGATCAGGGCACCATCTTGCCCCTCTTCGTCGGCGGCCAGACCCAGCCGCCAGCTGAGCCGGTGGTACGGGCTCGGGCCGACCTCGCGCAGCGCGGCCCGGTGCTGCGGCGTCGCATACCCCTTGTTGATCTCCCACCCGTACGCCGGGTGGTCCGCCGCGAGCCGGGTCATGTGCGCGTCCCGGGTCGTCTTGGCCAGCACGCTCGCAGCAGCCACGCTCGCACAGCGGAGGTCGGCCTTGATGTGGGTACGTACGTACGGGAACGGCTCGCTCGGCCACAGCCCAGGACCGGCCCAGGCGTCCCGCGGAGTCAGGTAGTCGTGGTTGCCGTCGAGCAGCACGCAGTCAGGTGCCTGCGGCAGCGCGGCCAGCGCCCGGTGCCCGGCCAGGCGCAGGGCGGCGATGATCCCGATCTCGTCGATCTCGGCAGCGGTCGCGTCGGCAACCGCCCAGCCCGAGACCCAGCGCTTGATCCGCGGGACGAGGGCGCGCCTGGCCTGCTCGGTCAGCAGCTTGCTGTCGCGCAGCCCGCGCGGCGGTCGGGGCTGGTCCGGGCGCACGACGACCACACCTACGCAGACCGGCCCGCTCAGGCAGCCGCGGCCGACCTCGTCGATACCGGCGACCGTGACGTACCCCTGCGCGTGCAGGCTCTGCTCGACGTGCATCCGTGGCGCTCGCCCAGGCGGGGCAGTCATGCGCCGACATCCTTGGGCTCGGCCGGGGGCCGGTCCGGCTCCGACTGAGCCAGAAGCAGGGCGAGCTCGGCTGCCAGCGCAGTCGGGTAGACCGTGATGTCGCTGGCCTCGAGCTCGTCCAGGGTCCACCAGCGGAACTCGTGCACGGCTTGCTTCTCGATGTCGGTGAGGCCACCGAAGTCGACCTCGTGCTGCTCCACCCGCACGAGGAAGAAGATCTCGTCCTGCCGGAAGGCCCGGCCCATGAAGCTGAACCTCGCGGTCCGGCGCCATACCGGGGTACCCAGGCCGGCTTCCCCCAGCACGAGCCCGGTCTCCTCGCGCAGCTCGCGCAAGGCCCCCGCCTCGACGCTCTCACCCGGGTCCAGGCCCCCGCCCGGGGTGAACCACCAGTCGCCCGCAGCCGGGTCGGCGGGGTCGCTACCACGCAGCAGGAGGACACGGTCGTCGCGATCCACGACCAGGACGCGCCCGCTGGTTCGTTCGATCGGGGCGGCGGTCATGCCCCGCAGCGTACGACGACCATCAGTTCCACCACTCGAACGGCTCGTCGATGACGTCGCCGGCCAGGAACGGTCCCAGCAGGGTGGGCAGCGCTCCGGGGAAGAAGCGCTGGTCGCTCCCCACGACCGCCTCGACGTTCCACCAGCGGTGCCCGACATAGTCCTCGAGCTCTTCCGGAGTGCGTCCGTCGCGGGCCGGCACTGGCGCCCGGTCCGCGATGTGGAGCTCGACCACGAGCTCGTGCTGAAGGATTCGCTGCCCCCGCCGCAGGTAGGTGGCTGTACGCGTCCAGGTCGGCTCGCCAACCCGCGAGGGGGCCACGACGAGCCCGGTCTCCTCGGACAGCTCGCGAACGGCGGTCTGCGCCACCGACTCCCCCGCCTCCATGCCGCCGCCCGGGAGCTCCCACCAGGTGCCCGTCTCGGACATCAGCGGATCGACGGTACGGAACATCAGCACGTCGCCTGCCGAGTCCAGGAGCACGACCCGTACCGACGTCCGCTCGACGTCGAAATGGACTCTTGCAGGTACGACTGCTGGCATCCCTGGATCAGCCCGACCGCACCAGCGGCCCAGCCCGGCGGGACCGCCAACGACTCCATCGTCTGCGCCCGACGACGATGGGAAGCGCTCCGACGAAGCCGAGAGCGAGTGGGCTGGACAGCGCCGAGGACTTGCTCAGCCCGCCCTGGTCGAACGTCGCCGGGTTGGACAGCCAGGACCAGTGGGCAACCGGCCAGATGATCACGAAGGCCCGCCCGATCACCTTGTTCTCGGGGACCGTCCCACCGCCGGGATCCTGGATGTGGGCCCGCGAGTCGGACGACTCCGCGCGGTGATCACCCATCACCCACAGCCGTCCGGGTGGGACGATGATGTCGAACGTCGTGTCCGAAGGCGTGTTGCCCGGGAAGAGGTACGGCTCGGTCAGCGGTACGCCGTTGACGGTGACCCGGCCTTTGGTGTCGCAGCAGGCCACCCGGTCGCCGGGGATGCCGATGACGCGCTTGATGAAGTCCTTCTCCGACGGCGGCGCGAAGCCGACGAGGCTGCCGAACCAGCCCAGCGCCTTGGCCACCGGGTTCGTCGGCTCCGGAATCGACACCTCAGGGGTGAAGGAGTCCAGCCCGTCGAAGACGACGACATCACCGCGCTTGATGTCCCGCAGGTGGTAGACCACCTTGTTGACCATCACCCGGTCACCGACCTGCAGGGTGTTCTCCATCGACCCGGACGGGATGTAGAAGGCCTGGACCAGGAACGTCTTCAGCAAGATCGCCAGCCCGATCGCGATGACGATCAGCACCGGCAGCTCTTTCCAGATGGACCCCTGCGGGGCCGGCTGCTTGCGCTTGGCGGCCTTGGCCGGCGACTGGTCAGGCTCGACCGGCTCGCGCGCGTCACCCACGTCGACGCTGTGGTCGGGTGCATCGTCCGACGAGTCGTCGGCGGGGAAGGTGTCCATCGGCCGCGAGCCTACGTGACCCGGATACTGCTGCGTCAGCGCGCGTCGGGCGTGTCCGGGCGCAGTCTTCGGCGGTGCTGCCTGCGCCGCCGGTGCCGCCGGC
>JANYIP010000200.1 GCA_025361995.1 Streptomycetales bacterium
TCGCCGTGCACGCCGACCTGCTGCTCGGGGACGCGCAACGCCGCAGCGACCTCGCGGCGGCGGCGACCGGCGCGGTCGGCCAGTACGACTGGGAGCAGGTCGCGCGCAAGGTGCTCGCGGTGTACGAGACAGTCACGTGGAACGGCCTCAAGGTCCGCGAGGACTCGCGCGGGCAGCTCTTCGGGCGGTTCACCCGCCTGAAAGATGACGACTGATGGCTGGAGCCTGATGGGGAAGGCACTGGTCGCTCTCGCGGTCGTCGCGCTCGTCGCGGCCTACCTGCGCGGCGTCGCCGGCCGGCTCGACCGGTTGCACGTACGTATCGAGGCTGCCCGCGACGCGCTCGATGCCCAGCTGGTCCGACGTACCTCGGCGGCCATCGACCTCGCGCACGCCGGCATCCTCGACCCGGCCACCAGCGTGCTCCTCGCCGAGGAGGCGTACGGCGCCCAGACTGCCGGTGAGCGCGACCGGCCGCGGGCCGAGAGCGAGCTGACCGGTGCGCTCAACGCGGCGCTGCCCGACGAGGTGACGGTCGAGGTGCTCAACTCCAGCGCGCGCGGGCAGGAGCTGCTCAACGGTCTCGCCGTCGCGTGCGGGCGGGTGGTGCTCGCTCGGCGCTTCTACAACGACGCGGTGCGGACCACCCAGGTGATCCGGCGTCGGCGCCTGGTGCGGTGGCTGCGGCTGGCGGGTACGGCTCCCTTCCCGGAGTCCTTCGAGATGGACGACCACCCGCCCCGCAGTCTCGGGCTGGCTGCCTGAACGCCAGGAGTTCACCTGGTCTCCCGTACGATCATGGCGTGTCCTTCGCATCCGCCTCAGTCCGTGCCAGCCGTCGGCGGGGGACAGCACCAGCCGTCGTCGGGGCGATCGCCGTGCTCGCGGCACTAGCCGCCTGCTCCGCGAGCTCGACCCCGGCGCCCACCCCGACGGTCAGCTCGGCGAGCCCCACGCCGACGCCAACGCCGACGCTGACTCCCACGCCGACCGTCGAGCGGTCGTTCCTGTCCGGACGGGTCGGCGGGACGAACGGACCGGTCCTCGTGGTGAAGATGGACAACACGCCCAAGAGCAACCCGCACGCGGGCATCAAGTACGCCGACGTCGTCTATCTTGAGCAGGTCGAGGGCGGGCTGAGCCGCTACGCGGTGGTGTTCTCGTCGCAGATCCCGAAGACCGTGGGCCCGGTGCGGAGCGCTCGCATCGCCGACATCGAGCTCCTGCGTCAGTACGGCAAGATCGCCTTCGCGTACTCCGGAGCCCAGTCGAAGATGCTGCCGGTGCTCAAGGCGGCGGACCTCTACAACGTCAGCGACGACACCGGGGGCGAGGGGTACCGGCGGGACAACAGCAAGTGGAGCGCGCCGGACAACCTCTTCGCCGACCCGCTGATCCTGTTCAAGCGGGCCCCGAACGCCGCGCACGCTGTCGACGTCGGTTTCACCTTCGACGACATCGTGCCGCCGGGGGGCAGACCGGTGAGGACGGTGTCCGCGAGCTTCCCGGCGACGACGGTCACGTTCAGCTGGGACGGCAGCAGCCGGTGGCTGGCCGCGATGAACGGCGTCAAGGCGATGGCGGCCGAGGGCGGCCAGCTCGGCGGGACGACGGTGATCATCCAGTACGTGACCGTGACCAGGTCGATCTACCACGACATCAACAACAACTACACCCCGATGTCCACGACTGTCGGTACGGGGACCGCGGTGATCCTGCGCAACGGCCAGGCCTGGAACGCGACCTGGTCCCGCCCGACGCAGACGTCGGGCACGCAGTGGACGGTGGGTGGCCGGCCGTTCCCGCTCGCGGCCGGCCAGATCTGGATCCTGCTGATCAACAAGGACAAGCCGGCCGTCCTGCAGTAGGCATCGGCCAGCGGGGCGATCAGCCGTACGATGGACAGGGAATCCCACCCGACTAGCCCCGACTACCTGTCCGTGAGGTCCGAGTTGTCCAGCACCAGCGCCCAGCCGTCCGTCCCCGAGTCAGCCGCCGGAGTGACCGGTGTGACCGGAACTGCCCGCGTCAAGCGCGGCATGGCCGAGATGCTCAAGGGCGGGGTGATCATGGACGTGATCGACCCCGAGCAGGCCAAGATCGCCGAGGACGCCGGCGCGGTCGCCGTGATGGCGCTGGAGCGGGTCCCCGCTGATATCCGCCGTGACGGTGGCGTGGCCCGGATGTCCGACCCCGACATGATCGACGGCATCATCGCCGCCGTGTCCATCCCGGTGATGGCCAAGGCCCGGATCGGTCACATGGTCGAGGCCCAGGTCCTGCAGAGCCTCGGGGTCGACTACATCGACGAGTCCGAGGTCCTGACCCCGGCGGACGAGAGCCACCACATCGACAAGTGGGCGTTCACCGTTCCGTTCGTCTGCGGCGCCACCAACCTCGGTGAGGCGGTCCGCCGGATCAGCGAGGGCGCTGCGATGATCCGCAGCAAGGGCGAGGCCGGCACCGGCAACGTGGTCGAGGCCACCCGGCACATGCGGCAGATCCGCGCCGACATCCGCCGCCTGACCACGATGGACGAGACCGAGCTGTACGCCGCGGCCAAGGAGCACCAGGCTCCGATCGAGGTGCTGCGCGAGATCGCCGAGCTCGGCAAGCTGCCGGTCGTCCTGTTCACCGCCGGCGGCATCGCGACGCCCGCGGACGCCGCCATGATGATGCAGCTCGGCGCCGAGGGCGTCTTCGTCGGCTCGGGCATCTTCAAGTCGGGCGACCCCGCCAAGCGCGCCGAGGCCATCGTCAAGGCGACCACCTTCTTCGACGACCCTGATGTCATCGCCAAGGTGTCCCGCGGGCTCGGTGAGGCCATGGTCGGCATCAACATCTCGACGCTCCCCGAGAGCGAGCGGTTCGCCGGTCGCGGCTGGTGACGGCGCCCCTCGTCGGCGTCTTCGCTCTGCAGGGGGATGTCCGGGAACATCTGCGCGCGCTCGAGGCCTGTGGTGCCGCGGCAGTCGCGGTCCGGCGCCCGGCCGAGCTGGCCGGGCTGGCCGGTATCGTCCTGCCAGGCGGTGAGTCCACGACCATGTCCAAGCTGGCCGTCGCGTTCGACCTGCTCGAGCCGCTGCGCGAGGCCGTGCGCGGGGGGCTGCCGGCGTACGGGTCCTGCGCCGGGATGATCATGCTGGCCGATGCCGTCCTCGACGGGCGGCCCGACCAAGAGACTGTCGGCGGAATCGACATGACCGTGCGGCGCAACGCCTTCGGCCGCCAAGTCGACTCGTTCGAGGCAGACCTGCACTTCGCCGAGCTGGCAGGGCCGGCGGTGCACGCCGTGTTCATCCGGGCGCCGTGGGTCGAGTCGGTGGGGGAGCAGGTGCGGGTGCTGGGGACCGTACCGGGACCGGATGGGGGCGAGGCTAGGATCGTGGCGGTCCGACAAGGCAACCTGCTGGCCACCTCCTTCCACCCCGAGCTCACAGGGGACACCCGGGTGCACCACTACTTCGTCGACATTGTGAGAGGGCAGGTATGAGCGGCCACTCCAAGTGGGCCACCACCAAGCACAAGAAGGCCGTCATCGATGCCAAGCGCGGCAAGCTCTTCGCCAAGCTGATCAAGAACATCGAGGTCGCGGCGAAGACCGGCGGCGGCGACCCCGACGGCAACCCCACCTTGTACGACGCCCTGGTCAAGGCGCGCAAGAACTCGGTCCCCGCCGACAACATCGACCGTGCCCTCAAGCGCGGCTCCGGGGCCGAGGCCGGCGGCGCCGACTGGCAGACGATCATGTACGAGGGGTACGGCCCGAGCGGTGTCGCCGTCCTCATCGAGTGCCTGACCGACAACCGCAACCGGGCCGCGTCAGAAGTGCGCGTCGCGATGACCCGCAACGGCGGCAGCATGGCCGACCCGGGTTCGGTGCAGTACCTGTTCACCCGCAAGGGCGTGATCCTCGTACCCAAGGCCGAGGGGGTGGACGAGGACGCTGTTCTCGGCGCGGTCCTGGACGCCGGTGCCGAAGAGGTCAACGACCTGGGCGACTCCTTCGAGGTGGTCAGCGAGGCTGGCGACTTGGTGGCCGTCCGAACCGCTCTGCAGACCGCGGGCATCGAGTACGAGTCCGCCGAGGCGTCCTTCCTGCCCAGCGTGACCGTCGAGCTCGACGCTGACTCGGCGCCCAAGGTGTTCCGGCTGATCGAGGCCCTCGAGGACAGCGACGACGTCCAGAACGTGTGGGCGAACTTCGACGTGAGCGACGACCTGGAGCTCGCGGACTGGTGAGCCGGCTCGGGCTCACCGAGATGGCGCGGGGCGGGCTGCCAACCGCCGCAGCCCGCCCCTTAGGCTGTGATCATGAGTGGGTGGCGGCTGGCGCAGACGTCGGACCTCGAGTACGTGATAGAGACCCTCGCGCAGGGCTTCGTCGACGACCCGTTGTGGGGGGTATGGGCGCTGCCTGACGTAGTCGGCCGGGTCGACGCGCTGCGGGCTCACTGGACCACCTTCGTGCTTGCGGGGATGAAGTACGACGGCGTGATCATGAGCCCGGGCGGCGAGGCTGTCGCGCTGTGGGTCCCGCCGGGCGTACCCGAGATGGACGAGGCCGACGAGGAATCGATTCTGACCGCGACGCCGACGCTCTTCGGCGACCGTGCGCCACTGCTCTTCGAGGTGTACGAGATGTTCGCGCAGGGCAGGCCCCTCGAGCCGGCGAACTGGCTCCTGAGCCTGCTCGCCACCAGCCCGGCGCATCGGGGAAAGGGCGCCGGGATGCAGTTGGTCGAGGACTTCCTCGCGCGCGTGGACGCCGAGCAGGTGCCCGCGTACCTGGAGTCGACGAACCCGGCGAACCTGGCGCGCTACGGCCGCGCTGGTTTCGTGCGGCTGGCTGAGTTCACGGCGCCGGACGGGCCGACCGTGACGACGATGTGGCGCCCCCCGGCGGCGCGATCTTTAGCGATCACCGGGTCCGACCGGCGTGTCGCCCGGTGATCGCTCAAGATCGCCGGGGAGGGCGGGCGGCGGTGGTGGGGGTGGTGGCGCTCTTGGCGGGGACGGTGCTGGCGGGGTGTACGGCGGCGAGCGCTCCGACCAGCTCGGCGTACCCGACGGCGCCCCCGCCGGTCACACCGCCACCGACGCCGCCACCGACGCCGAGACCAGCCGGAGAGGCGCTGCCTTTCGCGATCCCGGCGGTGCGCTGGGACTACGTGGCGCGTGGTCCGCTGCCAGTCGGGTGCGCGCTGCAGGGGCGTGCGACGGTGACGATCAGCGGCGGGTCGCAGGCGTACGCGACGGGTCCGAGCCTGACCTGCCCGGCGAGCCGGCACTACCTGGTGCGCGGCGTGGTGAAGCTGGCCGTGAAGCAGCCGTTCGGCTGGATCTACGTGGCCCACGCCGGGCCGTCGGCGCCGGTGCGCGACCAGGCGCCGTCGCAGCTCACCCCCGCGAAGACCTGCACGACAGGGCAGCTGCTACGCGCAGTCGCGTCGTTCGTGCTCACCTGGCCGGACGGGCACCAGGTGCGTTACAAGATCTACGGGCGGGCGGTGGCCTGCGCCTGAGGGTGAAGCCGGGAGCGGACCAGCCGGTAGGTGCGGCTGGTCAGCGCCAGCGTCGGGGCGTCGACCCAGCGGGTGAAGAGCTCGGCGCCCGCCAGCGAGACGACGAGGGTGGCGAGGACGGCGATCAGGGCGGCTACCTCGTACGGGGCCCGGGGGACCAGCCAGACCATGAGCCCGGATGCGACCGTCCCGATCACGACCATGTGGACCAGGTAGAGGCCGAAGGACGTGCGCCCGAGCCAGCGCATCGGGCGCTTGGACAGCCCGGCCTGCAGCAGCGGGGACCCGAGCACGGCCAGCACGACCGCCGCGGCTCCCACAATGTGCAACCCCACCCAGACGTGGATGCTGGAGGCCGGCAGCGCGAAGAGCCTCCCGTACGCCCGGGCCATGCCGGTGTCCGGGATGGGTATCCCGCCGAGGTACAGCCCGATCAGCGCCAGCGCCACCCACCAGCCACGGGCCAGCACCCGACGTACCTCGGGTCCGGCCGCCGACGCCATCAGCTCGCAGAACGCCATCCCGGCGACGAACGCGAGCAGGTAGCCGGTGGCAGTCAGTCCCGCGAGCACCACGTACGCGCCCCAGCGCCAGCTCCGTCGCGGCACCAGGATCAGCGTGGCGTAGACGAGCAGCGACCCCAGCAGCTCGTTCCACATCGTCCAGAGCGCCGAGTTGTAGAGCACCGGGCCGTTCGTGAAGGCGCTGACCGCCCCGTCGTGCACGGCGTCGAGGAGGTTGCCGGGGAAGGTCCACCAGCTCGCGAGCCACATGCTCGACCCGGTGAGCTTGGCCGCGGGGACGTTGCGGAACAGCCCTAGCGTCAGCACGGCCCACGCCAGGACGCATGAGGCGACCGCCGGGAGCATCAGCCGCGGATAGCGACGAGCCAGCCCCGACCACAGGTACGAGCGCTGACCGGTGTGGATGTACTTGTAGCCCAGGACGTACCCGGAGAGCACGAAGAACGTGCACACCATGAAGTTGCCCTGGAAAACGACCCCGAGGAGCGGCTGGTCGTGCAGCCAGCGGTCCCACCCGTGGTCCGACGCCGACCCGATGCCGAAGATCAGCGCCGGGAACAGGGCGCAGGCCAGGTGGTGCAGGACCACGCAGAAGGATGCCAGGCCCCGCAGGCCCTCCAGCGCGACGACCTTGCCGCTTGCGGCCGCCGAAGACCGGGCTTCCGTGCGGCCGTCAGCGGGCACAGCGGGCACAGCGGGCGTGCGTACCTCGCCCGCGGGCACGCTCGTCGCCATGAGACAAGCATCGGTCATCGCGGCGGGCAGCCTGAGCAGGGTGCTCGGTGTACTCCTGCCCTCGGCGGCGAGTCGTGCGCGAACCCGGCCCGGCCCGGCGGATAGCATCCGAACACCTGTTCGGATCGGAGGTGAGCGGTGCGCGTGCTGGGAGTCGATCCCGGGCTGACCCGGTGCGGGCTCGGCGTCGTCGAGGGGCATCCCGGTCGTCCGCTGACCTTGGTGGCGTACGGCGTGGTGCGAACTTCGGCGCACTCCGACCTCGGTGACCGCCTGCTCGCCGTCCAGACCGAGGTCGAGCGCTGGCTGGACCTGCACCGCCCGGACGTCCTCGCGGTCGAGCGGGTGTTCAGCCAGCACAACGTGACGACCGTGATGGGCACGGCGCAGGCGAGCGCGGTGGCGATCGTGGCGGCCGCCCGGCGCGGGATCCCGGTCGCCCTGCACACGCCCAGCGAAGTCAAAGCCGCCGTGACGGGCAGCGGGCGGGCCGACAAGAACCAGGTGGGCGCCATGGTGGCCCGGCTGCTCAGGCTCGTCGAGGCCCCGACCCCGGCCGACGCCGCTGACGCCCTCGCGCTGGCCATCTGCCAGGTGTGGCGGGGTGGATCGCAGGCCCGGCTCGCCCAGGCCGTCGCGGCTGCGGCCCGCCGATGATCGCCTCGGTCAGCGGCCGGGTGGCCGCGCTGAGCCCCGACGGTGTCGTCGTCGAGGTCGGCGGCGTCGGGCTGCTGCTCAGCTGCGCCGCGGGGACGCTCGCCACCCTTCGGCTGGGGGACCACGCGACGCTCGCGACCAGCCTCGTGGTCCGCGAGGACTCTCTCACCCTGTACGGCTTCGCGGACGACGACGAGCGTGGGGTCTTCGAGCTGGTCCAGACCGTCACCGGCATCGGCCCGCGGCTGGCGCTGGCGATGCTGGCCGTGCACAGCCCCGACCAGCTGCGCCGGGCGGTCATGACCGAGGACCTGGTCGCGCTGACCAAGGTCCCCGGCGTGGGCCGCAAGGGCGCCCAGCGGATCGTGCTCGAGCTGAAGGACCGGCTCGGGCCCCCGCGTGGGTCGGCGGGGTCGTCCAGCCCGCGGTCCGTCGCGTCCTCGACGGGAGCCGACTGGCAGAGCCAGGTCCATTCGGCACTGATCGGGCTTGGCTGGAACGTCCGTGACGCCGACGAGGCGATCACCGTGGTGGCGGCCGAGGTGGCGGAGGCCGAGGAGACGCCCGATGTCGGCGCGCTGCTCAAGTCGGCGCTGCGCAGCCTGAGCCGGGCATGAGCGAGGAGGAGGAGCTCGTCTCGGCCGAGGCGAACGCCCTCGAGCGTGCCGCCGAGGCTGCGCTGCGACCCAAGAACCTGGACGAGTTCGTCGGCCAGGAGCGTGTGCGCGAGCAGCTCGGCCTCGTCCTGTCGGCGGCCAAAGGTCGCGGTTCGCCGCCCGACCACGTCCTGCTTTCGGGACCCCCCGGGCTCGGCAAGACCACGCTGTCCATGATCATCGCGTCCGAGCTCGGGATGCCGCTGCGGATCACCAGCGGCCCGGCGATCCAGCACGCCGGCGACCTCGCCGCAGTGCTGTCGTCGCTGACCGAGGGCGAGGTGCTGTTCCTCGACGAGATCCACCGGATGGCCCGCCCAGCCGAAGAGATGCTCTACATGGCGATGGAGGACTTCCGGGTCGACGTCGTGGTGGGCAAAGGGCCCGGCGCCACGGCGATCCCGCTCGAGATCCCGATCTTCACCCTGGTCGGCGCGACCACCAGGGCAGGCCTGCTCCCGGGACCGCTGCGGGACCGGTTCGGCTTTACCGGCCACATGGACTTCTACTCCGCGGCGGAGCTCATGCTGGTGCTGGAGCGTTCGTCCCGGCTGCTCGGCGTACCGCTGACGGCTGAGGGGGCCACCGAGATCGCGCGACGCTCCCGCGGGACTCCCAGGATCGCCAACCGACTGCTGCGGCGGGTCCGGGACTACTCGCAGGTCAAGGCCGACGGGGTCGTCTCGCTCGAGGTCGCGCGGGCGGCCCTGGCGGTGTACGAGGTGGATGAGCTCGGTCTCGATCGGCTGGACCGCGGCGTGCTCGACGCACTGTGCCGGCGGTTCGGGGGCGGCCCGGTCGGGTTGTCGACCCTGGCCGTGGCTGTGGGCGAAGAACGCGAGACGGTCGAGGAGGTGGCCGAGCCGTTCCTCGTACGCGCGGGCCTGCTCGCCCGTACCCCGCGGGGCCGGGTCGCGACCCGTGCGGGCTGGGCGCACCTGGGGCTGCAGGCGCCGGCCGGGCTGCCCGCGCCGGCCCTGGAGCTCTTCAGCAGCGACGACCTGGAGCCGCGCCGCCTCGGGGACCCGTCGGCCTGACGTCCCGCGCTGGCCTAGACTCCCTGGACTGGTCGCCGCCGAGGTCTTGAGGGAACGTGAAGATAGGGAATCTCCTGCCGCTGGTGCTGCTCGTGGTGCTGTTCTACGCACTCGTGCTCCGCCCGGCCCAGCGTCGTCAGCGCCAGTCCGCGCAGGTGTCCGACTCGCTGCAGGTCGGTGCCGAGATCATCACCACAGCGGGGATGCTCGCGACGGTCCACTCGGTCGAGGACAAGCACGTGCTCCTCGAGATCGCCCCTGGGGTCGTGGTGCGCTACGTGAAGGGCGCTGTCGCCCGGGTGGTGCCGCCGGACGAGCCGGACGCGCCCGACGAGCCCTCAGCGTCCACAGCGACGGCAGAGATCGACTCCAGCCCTGCGCACGACGAGCCGACGAACACAACCGAGACCTGATCACCGCCGCCGGCTCCCGGGATCCGCCCGGTCGCTGCGGGATACTGGCCAGCGAAGGTCCGACCGAAGGACCACCGGGCGTCCGCGCCCGGCCGACACACGAGAGGCATGCAACGTGGCTGCCCCCACCACGCCGCGTCCGGGACGCGCGATCGCGCTCATCGCCCTTGCGGTGATCGCGCTCTACGCCTGGATGTTCATCAGCGGCAACACCTCGCCCAAGCTCGGGATCGATCTGCGGGGCGGCACGAGCCTGACCCTGAAGCCCGTCGTCCCCAAGGACGACCCCACGGCGAAGATCACCGACGACGCGGTGAACCAGGCGGTGCAGATCATCCGCGACCGGGTGGACGGCCAGGGTGTCGCCGAGGCGAGCGTGACCAAGCAGGGCAGCGGCCCCGGCTCGACGATCGTGGTCGAGGTCCCCGGCAGGAACGAGCAGGACCTCTTCAACAAGATCGGCAAGACGGCCAAGCTCGGCTTCCGGCCCCTGCTGCTCTCCGGTGCACCGATCCCGACCTGCGTCAACCAGGTCACCCCCACCCCGTCGCCCTCGCTGACCCCCTCAGGGACGGCCTCCACGACGGCCTCGCCGACGGCCTCGACGACCACGAGCCCGTCGCCGTCCGCCACCGGGAACGGGCGTCCGGCCACCGGTCTGAAGGCTGCCAGCGGCTCGCCCACGGCCTCACCGACCGCGTCACCGGCCTTGACGCCGTCCGCCTCGGGGACGCCGAGCGCCGCCGCGTCGCCGACGCAGACCTGTGACCTGACCGGGACCGCTGGCACTGGGTACACGGCCGCCGACGACCACGCGTACAACGCCCTCGACTGCACCAAGGCCATCAGCGAGGCTGACCGTCCCTCTGACATCGCGGCGAAGAACCTGATCACCTGCGCGACGAACGGGACCGAGAAGTACATCCTCGGCCCGGAGCTGGTGAAGGGCACCGACATCACCGACGCGAACGCCGGCCTGCAGACATCGAGCACCGGCATCGCTACTGGCGTCTGGGTCGTCAACCTCTCCTTCAACGGCGACGGTACGGCGAAGTTCGCCACCGCGACGCGCACAATGTTCGCCGCCACCAACGGCAGCGACGCGAACCGGTTCGCGATCGTGCTCGACTCGCAGGTCATCTCGGCCCCGACCGTCAACGGCGTCATCCAAGACGGCAAGCCGCAGATCTCCGGCAGCTTCACCCAGCAGAGCGCGACCGACCTGGCGAACCAGCTGAAGTACGGCAAGCTCCCGCTGGCGTTCTCGCAGCTGAACCTCGGCACGATCTCGCCGACGCTGGGCAGCGACCAGCTGCGCGCGGGCATCCTGGCCGGCGCGCTCGGCCTGGTGCTGGTGGTGGCCTACTCGCTGTTCTACTACCGAGGCCTCGGCCTGGTCACGGTCGCCAGCCTCGTCGTGGCCGGCCTGCTCACCTTCGGCCTGCTGACGCTGCTCGGGCAGACGATGGGCTACACGCTCTCGCTGGCCGGCATCGCCGGGGCGATCGTGTCGATCGGCATCACCGCGGACTCGTTCGTCGTCCTCTTCGAACGGGTCCGGGACGAGATGCGCGACGGTCGTACGCTCCGGGTCGCCGTCGAGAGCGGCTGGAAGCGTGCGCAGCGCACCATCCTCGCCGCTGACGCCGTGTCGCTGATCGCGGCGGTGGCGCTGTACTTCCTGTCGGTGAGCCAGGTCCAGGGGTTCGCCTTCACTCTCGGGCTGACGACGCTCATCGACGTCGTCGTGGTGTTCCTGTTCACCAAGCCGATGCTCACCCGGTTGGCGCGGACGGCCTTCTTCGGCGAGGGCAGCCGGTGGTCCGGCCTGAACACTGAACGCCTCGGGATCAAACGTCCGCCCCCGCCCGCGACCCGCCGCACCACCAAGGAGGCGTGATGTCGCGCATGGGAGACCTCGGTCAGCGCTTGTACCGGGGCGACGTCTCGTACGACTTCGTGGGTCGCCGCAAGCGGTGGTACCTCATATCGGCCGGCATCCTGGTGGTGGCTGTCGCAGCGCTGCTGATCCGCGGCCTGCACCTCGGTGTGGACTTCGAGGGCGGCAACGTCGCCACCTTCCCGTCGAAGGCGGGCACCGTCGCCGAGGCGACGGCGGTGGCGGTCAGCATCGGGTCCAAGGACCCGACGGTGACCGAGATCTCCTCACCGAGCGGGCGTCAGCTCAAGGTCCAGACCGAGAGCCTGACCGACGCGCAGGCCGCTGCGCTCACCGCGGGGCTGAGCAAGGAGTTCAACGTCGCCAAGAACGCGATCAGCGTGGAGGCGATCTCGGCCGACTGGGGCAGCGAGATCACGACCAAGGCCTTGACCGGCCTCGGCGCGTTCCTGCTGCTCATCGTGCTGTTCCTCAGCCTGTACTTCGAGTGGCGGATGGCGGCGGCCGCGCTGGTCGCGCTGGCCCACGACCTCGTGATCACGATCGGCGTCTACGCCCTCATCGGCTTCATCGTCACGCCGGCCACCGTGATCGGCGTGCTGACCATCCTGGGCTACTCCCTGTACGACACAGTGGTGGTGTTCGACAAGGTCCGCGAGAACACCCGCGGCATCGCAGGGGCCAACCGGATGACGTACAGCGGGGCCGCCAACCTGGCGGTCAACCAGACGCTGGTGCGGTCGATCAACACGTCGATCATCGCGCTGCTGCCGGTCGCGTCGATCCTGTTCATCGGTCCGCTGCTCGGCGCCGACACCCTCAAGGACCTCGCGCTCGCCCTCTTCGTGGGCATCGCGGCCGGGACGTACTCGTCGATCTTCATCGCGACGCCGGTGGCCTGCCAGCTCAAGGAGCGCGAGCCGGCCATGCAGGCGCTCGCCAAGCGGGTCGCCGGTCGGGAGGCTGCCGGCAAGCTGCCGGGCGCCGCGACGACAGGGACGCCACGCAGCCGGGCTGCGGCCCGGGCAGCGACCGCGGTGCTGGACGACGGCGCTGCAGACCCGGCAGAGCTGGATCCGCAGAGCGACGAGACGGCGGCTCCGGGGTCGGTATCCGCTGCGGCGGCGCGGGCAGCAGCAGCGCAGGCCGGCCAGCGGTCTGCACCGCGGCGGCCCGGACAGCCTGGCCAGTCCGGTGGGCCCAAGAAGCGACCCGCGAAGAAGAAGCGGCGCTAGTGCCTGGCTCCACCGAGCTGGCCGACTACCTGGAGCGGTTGATCCGCGACGTCGTCGACTACCCCAAGCCTGGCGTGGTGTTCAAGGACATCACCCCCCTGCTGGGGGATCCTGCCGGGTTCAAGGCAGTCATTGACGCCATGGTTGACGACCATTTCGACGGCCGGATAGACAGCCGGATAGACAGCCGGATAGACAGCCGGATAGACAGCCGGATAGACAAGGTCGCCGGGGTCGAGGCGCGCGGCTTCATCCTGGCGGCGCCGGTGGCGTACCGGCTCGGTGCCGGCTTCGTGCCGATCCGCAAGAAGGGCAAGCTCCCGTACGAGGTGTACGAGGAGACGTACGCCCTGGAGTACGGCGAGGCCGTCGTGGAGGTGCACACTGACGCGTTCGCCCCCGGCGACCGGGTGCTGCTCATCGACGACGTGCTGGCCACCGGAGGCACAGCCGCCGCTTCCGCCGAGCTGATCCGCCGCGCGGGCGGCACCGTGGTCGGGCTTTCGGTGCTCATCGAGCTGGGCTTCCTGGCCGGACGAGCGGCCGTGCCCGGGCTCGACGTGCACGCGCTCCTCACGGTCTGAGGACTCCGCGTAGACTGAGGACCTAGTGGCGGGAGGAGTTGGTCGTGAGCGACGAGACGATCAGCGACGCCAGCGAGCTCGTCGAGATCGCTGACGTCGACGACGTCGTCCCTGCAGGCTCCCGGGTCCGCGCGCGGCTCGCCCGGCTGGGCCCGACCCGTGGGCCGCAGACCCCGGTCGAGCTCGAGCCGCTCTTCCGCATCGTCCGCAGCAACCAGCCCAAGGCAGACCTGCGCGAGGTCGAGCGCGCCTATGCCGTCGCCGAGCAGCGGCATCGCGGCCAGCTCCGCAAGAGCGGCGAGCCGTACATCACCCACCCGCTGGCTGTCGCCCAGATCCTGGCCGACCTCGGCATGACGCCGCCCACCCTCGCTGCCGCGCTCCT
>JANYIP010000369.1 GCA_025361995.1 Streptomycetales bacterium
TGACTGCCCGGCTCCTGCGCCGCGCACGACGCTGTCCAGCCAACGAAGCCCACCCTGCGCCCAGGCGATCTCATTGCGGGCCCTTGCCACGTTTCCCTCAAGGGCCAAGGCCTTGAGGCCCGACACGTACTCGTGGGTGTCGGCCGGCTGACTCGCCAGGCGCTTCTTGAGCCGCGGAAAGGTCCCCTGCTGAATCTCCTGTAGCTGCTCGGAGTAGATGTCCAGAAGGTGCTGATGATGATCCCTGTGCGCTTCGAAGTGCTTCCGGATTACTTCTTGCGGTTGCTGGTCGAGGAAGATCAAGCGAATCCGCTCCACGTCGCGGACAGGTGCGTAGTCCGTGGGCTCGCACAGCCAGGCGTTGAGCTTCGCGCGACCAGCCGCCGTGATCGAGTAGATCTTCTTGCCTCGCCCGTCGTCATCCAGGAGCTCGGCTTTGACGAGCCCCTCGTCCTCCATGCGCTTCAGCTCAGGGTGGATCTGGCTGTGCGACGCGTACCAGAACCAGCCCATCGACTCGCCGAACTCCTGGGCGAGCCGGTAGCCCGACGCCGGTTCGGTAGTCAGGAATCCGAGCAGTGCGTGACGCAGCGACATCAGGCGGCTGCGGGCTTGGCCAGCCCCAGCATCTCCCGCGCTTCGGCGGGAGTGGCCGGCTCGAGGTTCAGCTCGGCGAGAATTCGGACCATGCGCTCGACGAGCTCGACGTTGGTCGCGAGCCGTCCTCGGGAGTAGTAGACGTTGTCCTCGAGCCCCACTCGCGCCTGTCCCCCCAGGATGAGCGAGTGGACCGAGGACGGGAGCTGCGCCGGGCCGATCCCGCTGACACAGAACAGCGAGTCCGCGGGCAGGTCCTCCACGAATCGCTGGAGGTTCTTGGGCGTGTACGCTGTGGCGCCCGACATGAGCTTGTGCGTTCCGAGGACGATGTTGATGTAGTACGGGGGCTGGTCGTACCCGAGCGCGATCAGCTCGTTCACCCAGTTCAGGTCGGACAGCGACATCACCTCCCACTCAGGTTTGATGCCGCGCTGCTTCATCGCCTCCCCGAGCTCGAGGCATCGGCTCCACGACGTGTCCAGCAGGAGCTCAAGGTCGCCCTTGTGCATGTTCTGCATGTGGGGATCGAAAGTGCACATCTCGGCACCGGCCATGGTGCCCTTGATCCGCTCCTCGAACGCGATCTCCTTGCGGCCGGGCGCGAACTCGCGCACCATGTCACCGCTGATCCCCCCGCCGGTGCTGTTGTTGATGACGATGTCGCAGCGGCTGCGGATGCGCTCGTTGATGTCGGCGTAGACCTCGGCATTGCAGGTGGCCCCGTCGTCAGGGCGTCGAGCATGCACCGCGACGATGCTGGCTCCTGCCTCCCAGCAACGGACGACGTCGTCAGCGATCTCCCGCGGCTGTGTCGGGAGGTGCGCGGTGACGCTCTTGTCGGCCATGCCACCGGTCGGGGCGATGGTCAGGATGACCTTGCGGTCGGCCACGGATCTGCTCCTGTCTCGAACCTCAGGCGGCACACTCAACACTGTCAATATTTACATGTCAAGACTTGCAGGTTATGCATTCAGATGCTCCGCACAGAGCTCGGCCAGCGGGCCGGCCGTTTCTCTACGAAGGCGCGGATGCCCTCTGCGCGGTCATCGGACGTCGCAACCGCGCGCCACACCTCGTCTTCAAGAGCAAGGCCGTCCGAAAGGCTGAGCGACCAACCGCCCCGCAACGCATGCTTGGCCCCCAAGAGCGAGACCGGGGACGCCGAAGCCACGGTGTCGGCAAGCTCCAACGCCGCACGCCGAGCCTGTCCCTCGACCACGAGGCGATCGACGAGTCCAAGCCGCTGTGCCTCCGGCCCGTGCAGCCGACGTCCGGTGAGGATGAGGTCCGCGGCCGGCCCCCACCCGGTTCGGCGACTCAGGAGCTGAGTCCCCCCTCCACCGGGGATCAGACCGATCGTCACCTCCGGCAGTCCAACGACAACCGACTGGTCGGCCACGATCAGGTCGCAGGTGAGCGCCAGTTCCAGGCCGCCCCCGACAGTGAATCCGTTGATCGCCACGACCACCGGCATCGGCAGTTCGAGAAGTGAGCGGTACGCGGCGACGAAGTGCGCACGGGAGGCGAGGAGCTCCTCGGCGGACATCACACTCCGCTCCTTGAGATCAGCTCCGACGCTGAAGGCGCGCGCGCAGCGAGAAGTTACGACCACCACTGTGGGGTGACTGGCTGCTGCGTCATTGACGGCGCCGGAGATCGCCCCGACGAAGGCGAGGGAGAGTGCGTTGAGGGACTGCGGGCGGTTGAGGGCGAGCTCCAGAACTCCCTTCGGGTGCGTCTCCATGATCACGAGGGGCTCGATGTCCATGGACCATGGTACCAACTACCTAGGTTGGTACTTTGGCAGGACTAGTCCGCCGGCGAGGTGATGCCCCGCGCGCAGACTCGCCGGCGCGACACAATGTGGCCATGGCTCACTACTCCTCGGTCAGCGCGGTCCTGGTGGGCCGTGCGGACGAGGTCGACGCGCTAGCCACCGCCGCGCGCCTCGTACGTGACGCAGGGGACGCGCGCATCGTCCTCGTCTCGGGTCCGGCCGGGATGGGCAAGAGCCGGCTGGTCGCAGAGGCCCAGCGCCTGGCCGCCGAGTCGGGGATGACCCGCCTCGAGGGCCACTGCGCCCCCGAAGCTGGCGTGCCGTACGTCGCTCTGGTCACCGCACTGAGGCGGCGTACCCGGCTCATGGAGCCCGACCAGCTCGCGGCGCTGTTCTCCGGGCCTGCGTCCTTGGCGGCAGCGCTTCTCCCGGAGGTCGCCGAGCAGACCGGGCTCGGCAACACGAGCCGCCCCCCCGAGGACCTCTTCGCCGCGACCTGGCACGTCCTGGCGCGACTGGCCCGCCCGCACGGAGCCCTGCTCGTCCTCGAGGACCTGCACTGGGCCGACCCGGGCACGCTGCGCTTCCTCGACTTCCTGGCCCGTGAGACCGACGGGCTCCCGCTCTGGGTCGTCGGGACGTACCGCTCCGACGAGATGCATCGCCGGCACCCGCTGGCACTCCTGCTCGCGGACCTCTCCCGGGAGCGAAGGTTCTCCCCGATCGCCCTGAATCGCCTGGACGCGGACCAGGTGCGAGCGATGCTCAGCGGGCTCTTCGACGGGTCCGAGGTGTCGGAGGAGTTCGCCCAGGTGATCGCCGAGCGGACCGAGGGCAACCCGTTCTTCCTGGAGGAGCTGGTCAAGGTGCTGGTCGAGCGCGGCGACCTCTACCGGCTCGGCGAGACGTGGGAGCGCCGCGAGCTCGATGAGATCGAGATGCCCCTCAGCGTCCGCGAGACGTTGCTGGCACGCGCCCGCACGATGGCGCCCGAGTCGATGCGGGTCCTGCAGCTGGCCGCCGTCGCCGGAGCGCAGCTCGACATCGACGTCCTCGGACGGGCGGCAGAAGTCACCCCTGACGTCGTGGAAGATGCGGTACGCGAGGGACTTGCCCTCCAGATCCTCGCTGAGCGCCGGGACGCGAACGGGACCCGGTACGACTTCCGGCACGCGCTCTCCCGCGAAGCCTTCGCCGACGAGCTGGTCGGCCCAGACCGGCGCCGTGCCCACCAGAGCATCGCTCGCGCGCTGGCGGATGTGCACGCCGGTCACCTGGACGCCGTCTCCGCCGCGATCGCGGAACACTTCGCGGCGGCGCACGACGAGGCAGAGACACTCGAGTACACGCTTCGTGCGGCCCGCTACGCGACGTCGATGATCTCGGTCGACCAGGCCGACCACCTGTACGACCAGGTGCTGCGGCTGATGCCCACCGGCGACCCGCGCCGACTCGCCGTGACCCTCGAGGCGGTCGGCAGGACCAGCTCGCGGCTGAGCCCCCTGAAGCTCGCCTTCGCGGAGGACGCGCGGCGCACGGCACACGATCAGGGGGACGCATCGGCCGAGGCGACCGCGCTCATGGCCATCGCCTCGTACCGGTGGCTCGAAGGGCGGGGACAGGACGGGATCGCCGTGGTCCGGGAAGCACTCGCGCTTGTGCACGGCCGTGACGACGCAGCGGAGGCGCACGTCCTGAGCCGGCTGTCGCGCACGCGTGCCCTCGCGGATGAACTCGAGCCCGACGACCCCTCGCTAGCGTCGGGAATCGCGCTCGCCGAGACGTCGGGGAACCTCCTTGCCCTGAGCACTCTGCGGGGGACCCAGATGCTGCTCGAGACCGATCCGGCGATGTTCGATCAGCGGTATTCCGAAGGAATCGCGGCGGCCCGCGCAGCCGGAGAAGTCGAAGCCGAAGGCAACATCAACATCAACCGGGGCTACATCTCGCTGTGGAACGGTCGGTTCGCCGAGGCCGGTGACGCGTTGCGCCGTGGCACCGACATCTTCGAGCAGCTCGCCCCCTCCGACGAGTACGGCCACGCCGGGCTCGCGTGGCTGGCGGCGCTGCGTGGCGACTACGGCGAGGCTCTCTCGCTGGCACGAGGGCTGCGGGCCACGCCGCGCCCACCCGACCGGGTCGTCGCGCTCAGCGCCCTAGCGGAGGTCTACCTGCGCCAAGGACTTCCGGGCACCGGCGACGTCGTGTCGGAGCTGTGGGACCTTGCCGCGCGGATGGGCGAGGCCCAGCGGTCGGTACCGGCCGGAGCGGCGCGCTCCCGGTACTTGCTCGCCACCGACGGCCTCGATGCCGCCTTGCCCGAATTCTGGAGGGTGCTCGAGAACACGTTGGCGCGCAACATGCGTGGAAGTCACTGGCCCTTCTCCCCCGACCTCTCGGCCGCACTGGCGGCCCAGGGTCGGGTCTCGGCGCTCACGGACTGGGCGGCGGAGGTGGACCGCGTGACGGCGATCGATCTCAACGCCCACAACCAGGCGGCCCGCGCGCTGGTCCGGGGACACCTGCTGCTGGTGTCCGGCAGCCCGCAGGACGCTGTCGACACCCTCCAAGACGCAGAGCGGCGGTACGCCTCGTTGCCCGCGCCAGCACGCCAGGTCGAGGCGCTGCTCGCGCTGACCCAAGTGCTGGCTCGGCTCGGCGACCTGGACGCAGCGACCCGAGCCATCGACGACGCCGACGCCATCGCGCGGCAGATCGACGCCGGGACGCTGGTCGATCAGGCGGCCGTCGTGCGCGCCGCGGCCATCTCCCGCCCGGTGCTCGCCACGCTGATCTTCACCGACATCGTGGGTGCGACGCAGAGCGCTGTCCGCCTCGGCGACCGCGCCTGGCGGGACCACCTCGAACGTCACCACGCCATCGTGCGTCGCGAGCTGACCAGGGCCGGCGGACGCGAGATCGACACCGCGGGCGACGGGTTCCTCGCGGCGTTCGACTCCCCCGCCGCAGGAGTGCGCTGCGCGATCGCGGTCCAACGAGCGTTGGGCGAGGCCGGCATCCCCATCCGGGCCGGGCTGCACACGGGTGAGTGCCAAGTGTCTGGCGGCAAGCTAGCTGGGCTCACCGTGCACATCGCAGCCCGTGTCAGCCAGCTCGCCGGCGCCGCGGAAGTACTCGTCTCGAGCACGGTGAAGGAACTGGTCACGGGGTCGAGCCTGGCGTTCACCGACCGCGGAACCCACGAGCTCAAGGGCGTCCCGGGCCAGTGGCGGTTGTACGCCGTCGAACGCTGAGCCGACCCTTCGAACCGGTCCGGAGTCAGCGGCCGCCGGCGATCTGGACCAGTGTGCCGCCGAGCTCGGCCAGGGGCACCGCCGGACTCCACAGGTAGCCCTGACCGAACGAGCAGCCGAGATCTTGCAAGGCGCACATGGAGCGACGGATCGCTGAACAGCTCAGCCGGCTCGATCACGACATCCTGCGGCACTGGAACCCGGCCGTGACCGTCGGTGTCCAAGCACGCTCGGCCCCACAGAAACAGAGGACCCGATCGGCGAGCTGATCACGGTGGCCGACCACCGGATGTACGCGCGACGGGAAGCCCGACGGTCCCGGCGCGCACCCACCCGATGACCTGCTCGGGGAATCCCGCTAGCCCAGGCTGGGGAAGTCGAACAGCTCCACTAGCCGCGGCAGCGCCGAGGCGTCGCCGTCGAGGGTGACGGTGCCCGCCGCGACCGCGTCATCGGGGGCCAGGCGGTGGGTCAGGAGCTGGTGCAGGTGCTCGTCGTCAGTGCTGATGACGAGGTCGGCATGCTCGGGTGCGCCAGCGTTGACGCTGAGACCCTTGCCCTTGGCCCGGACGGTGAACGCGCCGTCGCTCAGCCGGAGCTCCCACGTCGTCGGCGACGCGATCCGGCGGCCCGCGTCGTGGAACGCGAGCATCGCGGCGACCAGCCAGCGAGAGCGGGTGGCGACGTCGGGTGGCAGCCCGCCCATGCTCTTGGTCCCCCAGCGCCCGAGCGCCAGCAGGACCGGTTCGAGCTCCCGGCCGTACCCAGTGAGCTCGTAGACAGTTCCGCGATCGGGCTGCTGCAGGAGACGACGGTGGACGACGCCGGCTGACTCCAGGTGCTTGAGCCGGGCCGTGAGCGTGTTGGTGCCGAT
>JANYIP010000025.1 GCA_025361995.1 Streptomycetales bacterium
TGCGGCGCAGGCCCAGACTGCCCTGAACCAGGGACGACGCAACTTCGCGATCACCGCATCACGGACAGCGGCGATGGCGGCCTCGTCCAGCACGGTGTCCCCCGATCTTGGGCTCCACCGGGCCATCGACTCCGAAGACCCACGACTGAAGATCCCGCGCCGGATGCCTAGCCCTGATCGCTGCACCATCGTGCGCACCCGCATACGTCCCGCTTCGAACTGCTCGTCCGGCCCCACCACGACGCTGGCACCGCCTTCAAACATCAGTTCGAGTTGGCCGTCTGGGTGAGCCCATTGGCTGCCATGTGCCGGAGTAAGAGCTAGTCCGATTCGAGCCAGCCGTGGCCGGGGGGCGCTGGACACGAGCATGGACAGGTCGCCAATTGCGAGCCTTCGCTCCGTGTCGCGTCACGGTCCCAGGATGCTCTTGACGAGCGTTCCACAAGCACCGAATGGCACTTCGGCGCGGCGACGACTACGCCACGCCCCACCAGCAGTACATCGACGAGCCGAAGCTGGTGGTGGGTGCGCCACGGCAGATGCGCTTCTGATCACTGACGGGAACAGCGTCTGCGTTGGCCATCTCCACGAGGTCGATGAACATGCCGTAGTCCGGCCGCGAATCGGCGATCATGTATCCGCTCACCTTCGCCGACGGATGACTACAAAGAAACTGGAAGAGAACCCAATGCGACGGGCCAGGGGGTTGCCCTGGGTACGCCATCCCAGCGCTTGGGTCCATGAACCTCTGGCTCGGGACCTCGGCAAACCGCTGAACCGCCATAGCCTCGAATGGTTCGGCTCCACCAGCCTCCCCGGTCGGTCCCAAGGTCGGCGCGGTCCCTGTCATCAGGGTGGCGCGAGCCGTGGTATCGCGATTGAACGGGAAGGGTGACTGTCGGCTGGGACGGGTGGCGGCACACAGATCTGGGATTGCTGTGGAAGTCCCCGAAGGCGAGGGGGCCACTGTCTCGACAGACCCTGACGAAGCGGCGCTCACAGCGTCCACTCCCGCACCAGATGTAGCGGCACACCCCATAAGTGCAGCCAAGAGGGCCACCGCGAAGCTCGCCAGAACTCCTCGACCAGACCCCCGCATGTCAACAGGGTACGGGAGGCAGCCCGACGTTAGGCGTGCCCGCAGCGATTGACGGATGCCGCGCCCAAGGACGCGCTCGCGAGCGGCACTTATAGGGCACCCAGGAACAGGCGCGCGGCCTCGTCGGGAAGCAGGAGTCGCGTCCGGTCCTCTCCTGTCGGGCGCGTTCTCGAACAGGGCTCCGCAGCGTGGGCACCGGAGCAAGATCGTCTGCCGGCGGTTGAAAGGTGACGGCTGGTTGCCAGTGTCGAATCGTTGGACCGAGTGCGGTCATCGCCGCATGTCAGTGCATTGAGCCCCTGGGATGTCGGGAGTCATCTCTACAGTGAGGTGTATGAGCGGATCGAAGGGCGCGATCAGCCTGCGACTGGCGATGAGCCTAGACGGCTACATCGCCGACGAGGACGGGGGCTATGACTGGATCGAGCCAGTCGCCAGCCCGAGTTTGGACACAGTCCACCAGCTGCCCTTCGACGACTTTCTCGACGACGTCGACGTGGTTGTAATGGGCCGACGCTGCTATGACCAGGGGCAGCACCGCGACTACGCCCCACTCGGCAAGCGAGTCATCGTTGCTACTTCGAAGCCACCGCTCCGGGTGGACGGTGAGGAGTACCTTGAGTTCAGCCGAGATGTGGTGAATGTGGTGCGGTCTGCGCGGAACCAGGGGCAACACTGCTTCCTCTTTGGAGGCGGCCGCCTGGTCGAGTCATTCCTCGTGGCAGACGCTATTGATCACCTCACCGTTGGAATCGTGCCCATCTTGCTCGGCAGTGGCCGACCTCTGTTCGGCGGACGACACCCCAAACTGGGTCTCCGACTCGTCGACTACAGCGTTCAGGACTGCAAGGTCCGCCTCGTCTACGAACGTCGCTGACTCCGATCTGCTCCGAACTACGACGACCTGTTATCGGCATGAGCGCGTGTTGGTCCGCTCGGTAGTGCCGGATCGTGCGTCCCTGCGCGGAGCACCGAACGGCACGTCGGTGCGCGGGTGTGGCTAGGGGATGATGGGCAGATGCCGATCCAAATCCAGGTGGACGGGGTCGATTACAAGGCCGTCGTGACGCCGTCTCCACACATGCCCGGCTCCCGCCTGATGACCATCGGTCCCGAGTCCGGTGGAAGGGTGATCACGGAACTGTTGGCACTCGGGTACCACCAGCAGGACATCGTTGACGCCTTCGCCGAGGCGGATCCGGACTTCGTCACGAAGATGAACGCAGGGCAGTTTGACGAGCGCTGAGGAGCCCTCTAACGGCAGGGAGCGCTACCCAGGGAAGGCGGCGAACGCGGACGCGCGACCGGCGTCCCGCCCCGCCTGGATCTCGGTTAGTGACCAGGGCACGTTGGAGTTGTCGTCCACTGCCACGCCGCCTTGCCCGAGGACCGCTGCCAATAGCGGCATCAGCGACTCGGCGCTCGCCTGGACCGAGATGTCAGCGACGACCGCCCAATCGGGGACCTTGGCCAGTCTCCCCTCCAGCTCAGCCACGTCAGTCTCATCCCAGTCTGAGTACAGCCCGTTGCTGACCGACTGAAGTCGAAGCCAGGCCAGGTCCTGAAACACCCAGCCGCCGTGGCCGTCCGAGAGGGCGACGGACTCCAATCCAGCGACCGTGGCATCGCGCTCACTGGCGGGGAACAGGAACACGCTGCGCACACCTGGATCATCCCAGGCTCGCTCGGGCTCCTGTCACACAACGGCACGTATGCGCGGCCGGTTCACATCGTGCTACGAGCCCGCCTGGCGGCCTTCAACCCAACCGCTAGGGAGGCGGTCACGGACGCCAGACATCCGACAACCATGACTGCCACTTCCTCCACCTTCGTCCATCCCGCGGCGGGGAGCGCAACGAATACGAGTAGGCATGTGATTGCCAGGCCGGTCCACAAGATCAGTTGGCTGTTGCGGGACCCGCGGTCGTGAGCCGGTTCCGGGCCTCGATCGGCGGCCGCCAGCCGATCCGCGGAAGTGCCTCGCAGCAGAAAGATCATCCGGAAGGCCACCACCGCCCAGGCCAGAGCGCAGGCTCCCAGGATGACCTGCATCCAGTTTCCGATTGAGCTCATCGCGTCCTCCCTCGATGACCGGCTCTCCGCGCTCAAGCGGGCTATCCATACCCACTGCGGGGAAGCACGAAGCCGCGCCGAACGGCACCTCGGTGCGCGTCGCTCGCCGCGCACGTAGGCTCGCCACCATGCCGCAACGACCCAAAGATGGCAGTCCGGGCTGGACCTCCACCATCACAGTCTCCTGCTACGCGAACGAGCCCGCGTACACCCTCTACTGCGAGCCAGAGGGCGCGACGCAGGAGGTTCTTCCATGTGACGTAGTGACCCTGACATTCTCGGGCCCGGACGCGCATGGCTTCGAGATCGCTCGTGTCGCGGATGGCCTCGTCCTGTGCCGACTCGGCGACAGCGACGTACAGATCGAGGACAAGCGGGGTCGTTCGCTGAGCTGGTAGCCGGGCCGAACAAGCGAACAGATCGGCACCTCGGTGCGCGTTGGAAGTCAGCTGGCGCTCGCCGTGACCTCGACTTCCACGGTGACCGCCGTTCCGAGCAGGAGCACTCCAACTGCATCCCCGCCGAATCCGCTGGTGATCCCGCCTTTGGCGGCGAAGGTCGTCGCCTGTAGGCCAACGATCGCGTTGGCGCCCAGGAGCTTCGCGGACCGATTCAGGCCCAACATCGCGTCGCGTAGAGCGTCGTTGCCCTTCATTCCTGCGGTGAACCCTGCTGCGGCAGCTAGTTCGCCTCCGACCCCGAGGGCACCTGTCGTTCGGTAGCCAGGAAGTATCGGCAGAGTCGTCACATGCGTGTCCGGGATGTACCGAGTAGAGGCGCCGAGCGAGGCGGCGCTCACCTCGGTGGGTAGTCCGCAGGCGTTGCAGTAACTCACGCCGTCACGGACCTTGGTGCCAGCCTTGCTCTGCTTGATCAACCCACAGGTGCAAATCACAGGCTCAACCTAGGTCACGCGGCTTCTCCCCGACCGGAAACGGCACTCCAAGGCCGTAGTCGACGCCGCGAGGGGCAGCCGCCATACTGGGGAGGTGAGCAGACCTAGCGACGCAAGCAAGAACGCCTCTCGGCGCACGAGCCGCGAGCGCCAAGCCATGTTGCGCGCACACGGCGAGCCCCGACCCCAGCGGCTCCTGGCCTTGCTCGACCGGTTCTTCCCGGCGACCAGGTGGCGGCTCGTGCACCGGGGGCCAGACCATCGCGGCGCCCCATAGCCCCTCCTCAGCCCCCCGTCGAGAGAGAGCTAGCAGTCCCGCAGGATCCTCCAAGACCCGCGCCGAACGGCACATATGCGCTGGCCGGGGTGGGCGGGGAGTTCTAGATTCCTGGGATGGACATCTCGGTCTGTGTCGCGGATGAGGAGTATGAGGCGTGGCGTCAGGTGCGGATGGCAGTGGTGCCGGGAGAGCGCTGTGACACCCTGGCCGAATTGAGGGACCAGGACTCTGCGGAGCGGCTGCTGGTTCTTGCCAGCGTCGACGGCACTGTGGTCGGTTCCGGCTTGGCTGACCGGTCCGAAAGCGGGGGAAGCGGCTTCGTGGCGCCTCGGGTGCTGCCCCAGCACCGGCGCCGAGGTGTCGGTTCTGCCCTCTTGAGGTCGCTGGCTGCGCACGTCACTTCCCTCGGCCTGCCCAAGGTGCGCGCCCATGTGGATGACCTGGAGTCAGCGCAGTTCGCCGAACGCTTCGGCTTCGTCGAAAGCGACCGGCAGATCGAGCAGGTGCGTGCCCTCGGGCAGGAGCGGGCCCCGTCCGCGCTTCCCGGGGGCGTTGAGGTGATCGCCCTTGAGGAGCGGCCGGACATGTGGGCGGCATGCTTCGACACGTTCGGATTGGAGGTGCTCGCTGACTTCGCCGTGTTCGAGCCGCTGCAAGTCACCGCTGAGCAGTGGGCCACCACATGGGCCGGGGACCCGATGTTCCTCGCCCTGAGCGACGGCGAGGTGATCGGCTGCGCGGGGCTGTTCCGCGACACCGATCGAGTGCACAGGGCCGAAAACGCCCTGACGGCCGTGCGCCGCGACTGGCGGGGCCGTGGCATCGCCTCGCACCTCAAGCGCCGCACGCTGCTGTGGGCGGCCGACCAAGGCTTGACCGAGGTCTACACCTGGACCCAAGCCCGGAACGCCTCGATGCTGCGCCTCAACCAACACCTCGGGTACGTCACGGGCCAGACCAGCCTCACGTTTACTCGCCAGCTCCCCCTGTAGTCCATGCGCGCATAGCGTCGACTCGTGAATGCTGAGGCAAAGAGGGGGACATCGACGGTGGGCGGAGCTTCTCACCGTCGGCTCGGCACCCCGCGGCCACTGCCGGATCCGATCAGCCCGCGAACGGCACGTCGGGGCGCACACGCCCAGGCGCGACCACCCACGAGGGTCAACCGACTCAGGGGACCGGGGGATGGCGCAGACGGCCCATTAGCACGAGGTCGACGTAGGCGCCGTTGCTCCAGACGTGCTGCTGGAGCCGGCCCTCCTCGACGAAGCCGGCGGCGGTGTAGGAGCGAATGGCTCTGGGGTTGGTGGCATGGACGGACAGGTGGACCTTGCGGATGTTGCGCATCGAGAAGGCATAGTCAACGAGGAGACGGACCGCCTCGCGGCCGAAACCCCGGCCCCAGTATTCGCGGACACCGATGGTGATGCCCAGTTCGGCGGTACGACCGATCTGGTCCTGGCGGAACAGTCCGCACATGCCGATCAGCTTCCCCGTCGCCTCGTTTGCTGTAACCGCGAAGTTGATCGAGTCGGAGTTCTCACGGGCCTGCTCCCAGGCCGAGGCGACTGACGCCTGAGGTGTCGGGGTGGGCGGATCGCCGCCGCCCAGAAGCTCCACGTCGATGTCGTTGGCGAACACTGTCAGTAGCGGGTAGTCGTCCGGCTCGATGGGGCGAAGTGTGACAAGTTCACCGTTCAGCACGGACGTAGTCTGCATGTCTCACAGAACCAGAGCAACCGAATACAGTCGCAGCGAAGATCACCATGGCCTGGCGGGTGACGGACCGCATGTCCAGTCCCACCGGGCGTCGAGGCTCCGTGCGGGGCGCCGAGAACGGGGACAGGGGCACGCCAGCACATCGACCCCCAACCGGCTCAACCTGAGGTCGCTTGGGGTTGCCCCGCTCTGACGGACAGGGTTGTTGGCTTGGTCAGGCTACTTCTGGCAGGTCCTTTCGTGCCGCCGTGGTTGCTTCGTACTCGTCGGGGGTGAGGTAGCCCAGCGAGCTGTGCAGCCGGGTGCCGTTGAACCACCCGATGTACTCCACGACCGCCCGTCGGGCCGAAGCCCGGGTGGGCCAGGACTGCCGGTCCAGGCACTCGCCTTTGAGGGAGGCGAAGAACGACTCGGCCAGGGCGTTGTCCCAGCACTGCCCGGTCCGCCCGACCGAGAGCGTGACGTTCAGGTCGGCGGCCAGGCCCGCGAACGCGGCACTGGTGTATTGACAGCCGCGGTCGGAGTGGAAGATCACCCCTGGGCCGGGGTCGCGGGTGGCGACCGCGTTGGACAGGGCGTCGGAGATCAGCTCGGTGCGCAGGTGGTCGGCGGTGGCCCAGCCCACCACCCGGCGGCTGTCGATGTCGATGACGGTGGCCAGGAACAGCCACCCTTCCCACGTCGAGATGTAGGTGATGTCCCCGCACCAACGCGAGTTGATCCTGCGGGCATCGGTGGTGAAGTTCCGGCCGATCAAGTCCAGCCGCGCCGCCGCGGCGGGGTCGGTGATGGTGGTCTTCTTCCACCGCCGCGGTGCACGCCCGGCCAGCCCACGCTCGGCCATCAGGCGGGCGATGCGCTTACGTCCGTGCCGGTGGCCCTTGCGGGCCAGGACGGCGTGCACCCGCGGGGCGCCGTAGCGGCCCTTGGACTCGGTGTGCACCTCGGTGATCTCGGCTGCGAGCTGGGTGTCGGCGACCTGGCGCGGCGAAGGGCCGGCACGGTGGGTGTAGTAGGCGGAACGGGAGACCTCCAGCAGCACGCACGCCCTGGCGACGCTTCGTGCTGCGACCTTCTCCGCCTCGATGAACGGGTAGAGCTTCATCGGGTCTCCTTTGCGAAGAAAGCCGTGGCCCGCTTGAGGATGTCCACGTCTTGTTGCAGCCGACGGTTGTCCCGCCTCAACGCCGACAACTCAGCCCGCTCGGCGGTGGTCAACCCATCGCTGCGTTTCCCACTGTCCCGCTCGGCCTGCTTGACCCACTCCCTCACAGCGGTCTCGGTCAGATCGAAGTCCCTAGCGACCTGGCCGACCGTGCGGTCTCCGCGCTGGCACAGGTCAACGATCTCGGCCTTGAACTCCGGCGTGAACGAGCGGCGCTGCCGGGGCGACTTCTTCCCGGTGTTCTCCATGACAGACATCCTCTCTGGGGACAAACCCCAGATCTCGGATGTCCGTCAAAGCGGGTCAGGCCCAGCCGCGCACCACGCCGCCGTCGCCCAGACCGTTGCGGTGCTGGAGTCCCGCGTCGCTGCGACCCGCCTCGGCTACGGCGGCGCGACCCGGGTCGGCGTGCGTGGTGTGGTGGCGGCCGGGTTCGACCACCCCGACACCCGCCACGGTGACCCGAACCTGCACACCCACCTGGTCGTCGCCAACCGCGCCCAAGGCCCGGACGGGGTGTGGCGCACGTTGGATGGTCAGCAGCTGTTCGCCGCCGCAGTGGCCCTATCCGAAACCTACGACGGACTGCTGGCTGATGAGGTGGCACGCCGGCTCCCGACATCGTTCGGGTGGCGCGACCGCGGACCCCGCCGCACCCCGGCGTTCGAGGTCGACGGCGTCGATGACGAACTGATCGACCTGTTCTCCACCCGCTCCCGCGACATCGGCACGCACTTGAACGTGCTGCTCGTGGACTTCCACACCAGCCATGGGCGCGGCCCGAACCGGGTCGAGACGATCCGGATGAGGCAGACCGCCACCCTCGCCACGAGGCCGGTCAAGCACGCCCGCCCCTGGTCG
>JANYIP010000055.1 GCA_025361995.1 Streptomycetales bacterium
AATGGAGGTTCGGTCGCCCTTCTTGTTCGTCTCCGTGTCCGACTTCGCCCGCATCAGGACCGAGCCGCGCCCGGTCGTATACGCCTGCATGATGCCGCCGCGGCCGACGATGAATCCGCCAGTTGGGAAATCAGGCCCCGAGATGATGCGGACCATCTGGCGGAGTTTCTCGATGCGTGTCAGGCGCTCGGCTGAATCGGGATCGGCCAGGTAGGTGTTTTCAATCAGCCAGATGCTGGCGTCGAGCACCTCCGTGAGGTTGTGCGGCGGGATGTTGGTCGCCATCCCGACGGCGATGCCGGCGGACCCGTTGACGAGCAGGTTCGGGAACCGGCTGGGCAGGACGACCGGCTCCTGCGCGCGGCCGTCGTAGTTCGGCGCGAAGTCGACGGTGTCCTCGTCGATGTCCCGCATCATCTCCATGGCCAGCGGGTCCAGCCGGCACTCGGTGTACCGCATGGCCGCGGCCGGGTCGTTGCCCGGCGAGCCGAAGTTGCCGTTGCCGTCGATCAGCGGGTACCGCAAGGACCACGGCTGGGCCAGGCGCACGAGGCCGTCGTAGATCGCCGAGTCGCCGTGCGGGTGATAGTCGCCCATCACGGCGCCGACCACGCGGGCGCACTTGGAGTAGCCGCGGTCGGGGCGGTAGCCGCCGTCGTATATCGCGTAGAGGATCCGGCGGTGCACCGGCTTGAGGCCGTCGCGGACGTCCGGCAGCGCCCGCCCGACGATGACGCTCATCGCGTAGTCGAGGTACGACCGCTGCATCTCGACCTGGATGTCGACGTACTCGATCCGGTCGGTGATGGGTGCGTCGGGTGCGCCCTCGTCGGTCGTCCCGGTCCCGTCTGTGCTGTCGTCGGCCACGCGGTGGTCCTTCCGTTCTGGCGGGCGGTCTGTCGGGGTGCCTAGCTGCTCGCGCGACTAGATGTCGAGGAACCGCACGTCCTTGGCGTTGCGCTGGATGAAGGAGCGTCGCTGTTCGACGTCCTCACCCATCAGGATCGAGAACATGTCGTCTGCCGCGGCCGCGTCGTCGAGAGTCACCTGGACGAGAACGCGGGTCGCCGGGTCCATCGTGGTGTCCCACAGCTCCTTGGCCGGCATCTCGCCGAGGCCCTTGAAGCGCTGGATGCCGTCCTCCTTGGGGAGCCGCTTGCCCGCCTCGACCCCGAGCGCGATCAGCCCGTCGCGCTCCCGGTCGGAGAACGCGTACTGCACGGGCTCCTTGCCGGGCCACTTGATCTTGTAGAGCGGAGGCTGCGCGAAGTAGACGTTGCCGGCGTCCACGAGCGGGCGCATGAACCGGAAGAGCAACGTGAGCAGCAACGTCCGGATGTGCTGGCCGTCGACGTCGGCGTCCGCCATCAGGATGATCTTGTGATACCGCAGCCGGGCGAGGTCGAAGTCGTCGTGCACGCCGGTGCCGAGCGCGGAGATCAAGGCCTGGACCTCGTTGTTCTGCAACACCTTGTCGATGCGGGCCTTCTCGACGTTGAGGATCTTGCCGCGGATCGGCAGGATCGCCTGGAACCGCGAGTCGCGGCCGCCCTTGGCCGAGCCGCCGGCCGAGTCGCCCTCGACGATGTAGAGCTCGCACTTCTCGGGGTCGGTCCACTGGCAGTCGGCCAGCTTGCCGGGCAGGCCCCCGGACTCGAGCAGGCCCTTGCGGTTGCGGGCGAGGTCGCGGGCCTTGCGTGCCGCCATCCGCGCGCTCGACGCGGCGACCGCCTTGCGCGCGATCTCCTTGCCCTCGGCGGGGTTCTGCTCGAACCATGCGCCGAGCTGGTCGTTGCAGACCTTCTGCACGAAGGCCTTGGCCTCGGTGTTGCCGAGCTTGGTCTTGGTCTGGCCCTCGAACTGCGGCTCGCCCAGCTTGATGGAGACGATCGCGGTCAGGCCCTCGCGGCAGTCCTCGCCGGTGAGGTTGACCTCCTTCTCCTTGAGGACCCCCCACTCGCGGGCGAACTTGTTGACCAGCGTGGTGAGAGCGGAGCGGAAGCCCTCCTCGTGGGTGCCGCCCTCGTGGGTGTTGATGGTGTTGGCGAAGGTGTAGACCGACTCGGCGAACCCGGTGTTCCACTGCATCGCGACCTCGAGCGACAGCAGCGCACCGGTGTCCTCGGACTCGATGTCGATGATCGAGCGGTGCGCCTCGCCTTTCTTGGCGTTGAGGTGCTTGACGAAGTCGACGATGCCGCCGGCATAGCTGTAGACCACCGATCGCTGACCCTCGACTTCGTCCTCGTGGGCCGGCCGCTCGTCGGTCAACGAGATGGTCAGGCCCTTGTTGAGGAAGGCCATCTCCTGGAGCCGACGGGACAGCGTCTCGAAGTCGTAGTCCACGGTCTCGAAGATCGCGTCGTCGGCAAAGAAGATGATCTCGGTGCCGGTCTCGTCGGTGGCCTCGCCCTTGAGGATCGGAGCGGTGGGGACCCCCACCTCGTACGTCTGGGTCCAGACGAAGCCGTCGCGTCGGATCCGGGCCTCCAGGCGCTTGGACAGCGCGTTGACGACCGAGACGCCGACACCGTGCAGACCACCGGAGACGGAGTACCCGCCGCCGCCGAACTTGCCGCCGGCGTGCAGGACGGTCAGGACCACCTCGAGCGCGGGCTTGCCCTCGCCCTCCATGATGTCGACCGGGATGCCGCGCCCGTTGTCGATGACCCGGACGCCACCGTCGGCCTGCAGGGTGACCGAGATGGTGTCGCAGTAGCCGGCGAGGGCCTCGTCGACAGAGTTGTCGACGACCTCCTGGACCAGGTGGTGCAGCCCGCGCTCGCCGGTCGAGCCGATGTACATGCCGGGGCGCTTGCGGACGGCGTCGAGGCCCTCGAGGACGGTGATCGACGCGGCGTCGTAAGACACGGGGCAGGGCTCCTGTCGGTGGATGAGTCTCCATCCTACCCGTGCGCGGGACCAGAAACGGCTCAGGAGGGCCACTGTGGACGAAGGTGGCGCCCGAACTCCCCCCCGGTTATGTCCCCCCACCTGACGAGGGCTCCACAGCGCCTCCTGAGGCCGTCAGCCGTACGTGTCCCGCGGGCCGCGGCCGCGGACGTGCAGCGGGCCTTTGCGCCACGACGGCCGGCCTGGGCCCAGGACCTGGACCCGGGTCACCGAGCCTTCGCCGCACTCGGCGTTGAGCCGGGCCACCAGGGCGGGGGCGAGCAGGCGGACCTGGGTGGCCCACGCGGTGGAGTCGGCGCGGACGGTCAGGACCGCGTCGGCATAGCCCTCGGGGACGCAGTGGGCGGCCACCTCGGCGCCGACGATGAGGTCCCAGCGGCCGAACACGGCGCCGACCGCGACCTCGGTCTCCCAACCACGCTCCGCCACCAGGCGCTCGACGCTGCGCCCCAGCGGCTGCGGGTCACGGTCGTCGGGGTAGGCTCCGCTGCGGGGCTGGCCGGACACGTCACCGCGCCGGACCGCCTGCCGCTGGCCGGCCCTGAGCCCCTTCGCCTTGGCGTCCGCCCTGGCCTGGGCGAGCATCCTGCGGGCGAGGTCGATCCCGGACGGCTGCGGGAGGGCCGGGGTGCTGGTGCGGTCGTCGGGGTCAGGCTCCAAGGTGCACCTCGCCGTCGCGTACGTCGACCCGCGCCCCGGTCAGGGCCGCAGGGACATCTTGCGCCACCGCGGCCGTGACGAGCACCTGCTCGGCCGGTGCCACGAGCTCGGCGAGGCGCTGCCTGCGGTCCACGTCGAGCTCGGCGAACACGTCGTCCAGGATGAGGACCGGCTCGCCGCCGTCGCTGGTCAGCAGGTCGTAGGACGCGAGCCGCAGCGCCAGGGCGTACGACCAGGACTCCCCGTGGCTGGCGTACCCCTTGGCGGGCATCGGTCCCAGCTTGAGCAGCAGGTCGTCCCGGTGCGGTCCGACCAGCGAGATGCCGCGCTCGAGCTCGCGGCGGCGCAGGTCGGCCATCCCGGCCAGCAGGGCGTCGGCGAGCTGCTCACGGTCGGTGCTGAGCGCGACGTCGGGGCCGAGGCTGGACACGTACTCGAGGGTGACGTCGCCGGCTCCTGGAGCCACCGCGGCGTACGCCCGGGCGACCAGGGGGCGCAGGAGGTCGATGAGCTCGAGCCGGGCCGCGAGCAGCTCAGCACCGGCCGTGGCGAGGTGGGTGTCCCAGACGTCCAGCGTGCTGGGCTCGCCGGGCGGGGCGCTGGCTGAACGCTGCCGGAAGGCGGCGCCGGCCGACTTCAGCAGGGCGTTGCGCTGCTTGAGGACCCGGTCGTAGTCGGCCCGGACGCCGGCCAGGCGGGGCGTACGCGAGACCAGCAGGTCGTCGAGGAACCGGCGGCGCTCGGACGGGTCACCCTTGACGACGGCGAGGTCCTCGGGAGCGAAGAGCACGGTGCGCAGCAGACCCAGGACTTCACGTGCCCGGGGGACCGGCGACCGGTTGATGCGCGCCCGGTTGGCCCGGCCAGGCGTGAGCTCGAGCTCGACCAGGGTGGTCCGCTCGTCCCGGACGACGCTTGCCCGGATGATCGCGTGCTCGGTGCCGAAGCGGACCATGGGGGCGTCGTTCGCGACCCGATGGCTGCCCAGGGTCGCCACGTAGCCGATGGCTTCGACGAGGTTGGTCTTGCCCTGCCCGTTGGGTCCGATCAGTGCGGTCACCCCGGCCGTCAGCGGCAGCTCGACCTCGGCGTACGACCGGAAGTCGACCAGGGAGAGGTGGGCGACGTACACGCGGCTCCGTCCGCCCCTCTGCTAGGTCAACCGAAGAGCTCGTCAACCGGGGAGCTCGTCAGCCGGAGAGACGGACCGGCATGAGCAGGTACCGGTACGCCCCGCCCGAGCCGCCGACATCAGAGCCCTCGCTCGCCCCGCCGGTCAGGACGGCCGGCTTGGTCGAGGTGGTGAACGACAACCGCGCCACCGCGGCGTCGACCGCCCCCAGGCCGTCGAGCAGGAACTGCGGGTTGAACGCGATGCTGATCGCCTCGCCGTCCAGCGCGCAGGCGAGCGACTCCGACGCCTGCGCCTCGTCGCCGCTGCCCGCATCGAGCTGCAGCTCGCCGGCGCTGAACGAGAGCCGCACCGGGGTGTTGCGCTCGGCCACCAGGGCGACCCGCTTGACCGCCTCGACGAGGGTCGCGGTGTCGACGTCTGCAGTGGTCAGCGACTCCGACGGGAGCAGCGCGCGGTACTTAGGGAACTCACCCTCGAGCAGCCGCGTGGTCGTACGCCGGCCGCCGCCGTCGAAGCCCATCAGGCCCTCGCCCGACGCGACGTTGGCCAGCGCGATCGCGACCGACTCGACCCCGACCAGCGACTTCGCCGTGTCAGCCAGGGTCTTCGCCGGCACGAGGGCGATGGCGTCGAGGCCGGTCTGCTCGGGACGCCAGGTGAGCTCACGCACCGCGAGCCGGTAGCGGTCGGTCGCTGCGAGGGTGACGGTGTCGCCGTCGATCTCGACCCGGATCCCGGTCAGCACCGGCAACGTGTCGTCGCGGCCGGCGGCGATCGCGACCTGTGCCACAGCTGCTGCGAACAACGCGCTCGACAACGTCCCGGTGACGGTCGGCATCTCCGGCAGCGTCGGGTAGTCCTCGACCGGCAGAGTCAGCAGCGAGAACCGCGCGCTGCCGCAGACCAGTTGGACCTTGGGACCCTCGGTGCTGATCTCGACCGGCCGGGCCGGCAGGCTGCGTGAGATGTCGGCCAGCAGACGCCCAGACACCAGCGCTCGACCGGGCTCGAGCACGTCGGCGGCGATCGTCACCCGGGCCGAGACCTCGTAGTCGAACCCGGACAGGCTGAGCCCGTCGGGACCAGCCTCCAGGAGCAGCCCGGCGAGCACAGGGACCGGCGGACGGGCCGGCAGGCTGCGCGCGGTCCAGGCCACGGCCTCGGCGAGAACGTCACGCTCGACCCGGAATCGCACGGAACCTCCTCGTTGGGCACGCAGGTCGCGCTGGCCTTCGGCCAGCGTTGGCACATCAGATCATGGCCCGGTGTCAACGGGCGGCGGACGTCACCCTATGACCTTTGTCGTCCCAGGGAACACACCGGGCAGGCGCCGACAACCACAGCCAGATGTTGAAGAAGTTGCCTCCTAGATGTCTCTTCTCGCAGTAGTCATAGGGGCGGTGGACAGTGGGGAAAACCACCATCGAGCCAGGTGGACAGGCGTGGCGTCGTCCACCGGACCTGTGGACGAGCGGTGGAAAACTTGGCACTGGGGAGTGGATGCACCTCACTGCGAGCGGGTGTGCGATCCGTCGTCCACCGGTTGTCCACCAGCTATCCACCACATCGCGAGACTTATCCACATCTGCGCCCTCTCGGAGAGTGACGAAATCGGGTGAAATCCACAGATCCACAGGGTTGTCCACAGGGTGTGTACGCAGGGTCATCCAGGTGGCGGATCGGTAGCACAGCGTGGCGATCCCGGACTGGCGGTGCGTGCCGGGTCGGCCGGCTCATGTCATGACCGGGTCTGGGACTTGATCCGGTTGGTGAGCTCGGTGACCTGGTTGTAGACGCTGCGGCGCTCGGCCATCAGGTGCCGGATCTTGCGGTCCGCGTGCATGACCGTGGTGTGGTCACGCCCACCGAACTGCTGGCCGATCTTGGGCAGGGACAGATCTGTGAGCTCGCGGCACAGGTACATCGCGATCTGTCGGGCTGTCACGAGCACGCGCGAGCGGGACGAGCCGCAGAGGTCCTCCATCGACAGCCCAAAGTACGCGGCCGTCTGGGCCATGATCGTGGCTGAGGTGATCTCGGGGCCGGTCGAGTCGGTGATGAGGTCCTTGAGGACCACCTCGGCGAGCGCCAGGTCGACCGGCTGCCGGTTGAGGCTGGCGAACGCGGTGACCCGGATCAGTGCGCCCTCGAGCTCGCGGATGTTGGTCGAGATCTTGCTGCCGATGTACTCGAGGACCTCAGGCGGCGCTGACAGCCGTTCCTGGGCGGCCTTCTTACGCAGGATCGCGATCCGGGTCTCGA
>JANYIP010000109.1 GCA_025361995.1 Streptomycetales bacterium
TATCGGTCCGCGGTGCGCCTGGCGCTACCCGATGCCCTCATCGTCGCTGACCATTTCCACTTGACGGCGTTGGCGAACCAGGCCGTGACCGAGGTCCGACGCCGGGTCACCGTGGACACGACCGGGCGGCGCGGAACCGCCAAGAACCCGATCTGGGCAAACCGCCGCCGGCTGCTGCGCGGGCGTGAACGGCTGCGCCCGGCCCAGTTCATCAAGATGTGGAACACCTTGATCGACGGCGACCCCAGCGGGCAGATCCTGTCCGCCTGGATCGCCAAGGAAGAACTGCGAGCACTGCTGGCCACCGCACCCACCGGTGGGAACCGCAGCGACGTCGCGCACCGGTTGTTCCGGTTCAACACCTGGTGCGCAGACGCCGACATCCCGGAGTTCGAGCGCCTCGCCGGCACCATCGAAGCATGGTGGCCAGAGGTCCTGGGATACCTGCACACGAACGTGACCAATGCCGCGACCGAGGCAACGAACCGGACGGTCAAGACCGTCGCACGGACCGCCTACGGCTTCCGCAACCTCGACAACATGCGCCTACGAGTACGGTTCGCATGGACTCGACGACAACGCCGGGTGACCGCTAGCTGAAGATCAAGTCCCCATCAAGTTCGAAGAGCCGTCAATGCCGCAGGATCCGGGTCGTTGGCCAGATAGCGGAGCACCCCCTCCGCACGCAGTTGTAGCGGAGGGTTGCGGTCAAGAACGAAGGCGCGAAGAAGCTCCCGCTCTGAGCGGGGAATGCGTACGCCGGACTTTGGATACTCGATCCAGTGTTATAGCTGCTCGTCGTCCGGGTCGTACTGCAGGCAGTACTTCAGCCGGACGCCCAACTCGGCATCGTCGCTCTCACGCTCATCTGCGAGCTCGCCAGTCGTGACATTTAGAAGTGCGAGCCGGTCTTGCAGGGTCTGCTCCGTCTCGTCAGTTGGCCCCAGGAGAGACCTGGATCGACGTCGATGGGGTCTTGATCCCCTCGTCGCTGGCGTCAGCCGTCGGCGCCGCCGCTAGCGGTCGGACACGTCCCACTCGCTAGGCCGCGATATGACACTGCGCGGCTCGAGAACGCGCCGGAGTGCGGCGATGATGTCGGACCTACGCGCCCGCGGCTCCCCAACAACCACTACGTGCTCGCGCGGAACGAGTGTGAACGACTCGAACCCCCTGAACCTCGTGATCTCAAGTGGTGCGATCCGCATGATGGTGGTCTCCGTTGCCTGTTCCCAGCCGTGGGGTCTCGTGTACCCCAGTGCGGCGCACGAACGACCGCACTAGAAGGTTCATTATCCGTTCCGTGCCCTCCCTGCCGGGTTCGCATGCTCGAAGTTGTCGTTGGTCCGGCCTTCTTGCTCTGGTGGATTTCTAGCGGCAGCGTCAGCGCTCGTAGGACGTTGACTCAATGTCTCACGCGTGAGACATTGAGTCCATGACTGAGGTGAGTGTGCGAGACCTGCGCAACCATGGGGGAGACGTGCTCGACACTGTCATGCGAGGTGAGAGCGTGACAGTGACCCGGCAGGGCAAACCGGTCGCGGAGCTGCGGCCGATCGCCGCGGCCGGGACGTTGGCCGCGACGCTGCTGGAGCGGTGGCACACGATCGCGGTCCTCGACCTCGCTGCCCTTCGATCCGATCTGGACGAGGTCCTGGATCCGACGCTGTGACCCCACGGCACCTGCGGGGGCTTCTTGATACGAGCGTGGTCGTCAGTCTCGGCGGTCTCACCGACCTCGACGCACTCCCAGCGCGATGCTTCGTCTCGGCGATCACGCTGGCCGAGCTGTCGGTAGGCCCTCTGGTGGCGAAGACGGATCGGGAGCGAATCGCTCGCCAGAGCGTGCTCCAGCAGGTCGAGGCCGACTTTCACGCCATCCCGTTCGACGACAGAGCCGCTCGAGCTTTTGGCCGAGTCGCGGCTGAGCTGCGGGCCTCAGGTCGCACGACGACTGCACGTGCCTACGACGCGCTCATCGCGGCCACTGCGGTCGCCAACGAGCTCCCCGTCTTCACCCTGAACGTCGATGACTTCTCCGGGATCTCCTCCCTCACTGTTGTCGAGGTCGAGCCCGTCTGATAGCTCTCGTGGCACGTTGACGGCGTCAACGCGGCAACGCGACGAGTCCAGAAGGTTCGCCCCGCCAGCCGAGATCTCGCGCTGCAACCCGACGGTTTCCGTGGTTCCAGACGGGTTGGGACAGGTTCGATTCCCGCCACCTCCACTCTGATCATGCCTCTGACCTGCAACGATGCGGTTCAGAGGAGTCGAATCCCGCTCCCGCCACCTCTGTTGCGTGGCAACGTTTTCCGCGTGTCCTCGGCGCATAGAGGAAGCGGGAGCTACCGCCGCGCGTGGTGCTTTAGAGCGCGCGGTAGATCAACTCGTGTTGACGCTGTCAACGTCTTGTCAACGCTGCGCTGAGTGGCGGCTGCCCAGCGACGTGGTCCGAGTCGGACGTCGGTCGCGTCCACGCGATGGGTACGTCTAGCCGTCGGCGAGTGCGG
>JANYIP010000117.1 GCA_025361995.1 Streptomycetales bacterium
CGAAGGCGTGCATGGCCGCCGGGACCAGGACGGTACGGATGATGAAGGCGTCCAGGAAGACCGCTGACGCCAGCCCGATGCCGAACTCCGCGATGACCCGCTCACCGCCGAAGACGAACGCCACGAACACGCAGACCATGATGGTCGCGGCGGCTGTGATGACCCGACCGGTCGTGGCCTGGCCCCTGGTCACCGCGATCCGGTTGTCGCCGGTGTGCACCCACTCCTCGTGCATCCGGCTCACCAAGAACACCTGGTAGTCCATCGAGAGCCCGAACAGGATCGACAGCATGATGACCGGGAGGAACGCCTCCACCGGGCCTGCCTTGCCGATGCCCAGCAGGCTGGTGCCCCAGCCCCACTGGAAGACGGCGGTGACGACGCCGAACGAGGCACCGGCGGCCAGCAGGTTCATCACCGCCGCGGTCAGCGGGACCAACAAGCTGCGAAAAGCCAGTGTCAGCAACAAGAACCCGAGCAGGATGATGACGCCGATGAACAGCGGCAGCTTCCCGGTGAGCACGTCGGCGAAGTCGTCGAAGATCGCCGTGATGCCGCCGACGTACACCTTGAGCGACGTGCCCTTCTCGGCCGCCGGGATCACCGAGCTGCGCAGGTGGGAGATCAGGTCGGACGTCTTCGCGTCCTGCGGCGCAGTGGTCGGGACCACCTGCAGGATGCCGACCTTGGCGCCGGGCGCGATCGGGTACGCCGTCACCGAGGCCACCCCCGGCTCGGTCTTCAGTGTCGTCGCCAGCGCGGTCAGCGCCGCCGCGTCAGCCGGCGTAGCCACCTCGGCGACGAGCTGCAGCGGTCCGTTGAAGCCGGGGCCGAAGCCCTGCGCCAGCAGGTCGTAGGCCTTGCGCGTGGTGCTGGTCGCCGGGTCGTTGCCCGAGTCGGAGGATCCCAGCCGCAGCGAGAGCAGCGGGATCGCGAGCACCAGCATCACGACGGTGGCGACCACGGCCAGCACCTTCGGGCGACGCTCCACGATGCCGGCCCAGCGGGCCCAGAAGCCTTCGGTGCTCGGCTCGTGCGGGCCTTCGGCGGCCAGCCGGCGACGCTCCCGCCGACTCAGCACCTTCGGACCGAGGAAACCGAGCATGGCCGGCAAGAAGGTGACCGCTGCGGCCACCGTGAAGAGCACGGTCATCGCCGCCGGGATGGCCAGGCCGTTGAGGAAGGACAGCCGCAGCACGAAGAGCCCGAGCAGTGCGATGCACACCGTCGCACCGGCGAAGAGCACCGCACGGCCCGACGTGTCGAGCGCGCGGACGGTGGCTTCTTCCGGTGTCATCCCGGCCTGGATCCCGGCTCGGTGCCTGGTGACGATGAAGAGCGCGTAGTCGATCCCGACACCGAGCCCGATCAACGCGGCCAGGGTCGGGCCGACCGTCCCGATGGCGACGAGGTGCGAGACCAGCCCGACGGAGAGCAGGCCGCTGCCGAGCGCGACGACCGCGGTCATCAGCGGAAGGGCCATGGCGAACAGCGACCCGAAGGCGATGAAGAGCACGATGCCGGCCGCAAGGAGGCCGACGCCCTCGCTGCTCGACGGAGGCGTCTGGGTGATCTGCTTGATCGCGTTGCCGCCGAGCTCGACGTCGAGGCCGCCCTTGCGCGCCGACCCCGCCAGGTCGATGACGGCCTGGACGTCTGCCTTGGGCAGGTCCTGGGCTTGCTTCGCGAAGGTCACCGTGGCGAAGGCCGTCCGACCGTCGGCGCTGATCTGGCCCGCGCCGGCAGGTGTGTACGGGCTGGCGACGCTGCTGACCGAGGGTGACTTGGCGACCCTGGCGAGCATGCCCGCGATCGTGGCCTGCGTCGCGGGGTCCTTCACCGACCCGCTGGCGACGTGCACCACGATCGTGTCCGAGTCGCCGGCCTGGGCCGGGAACGCCGCCGTCAAGAGCTTGAGCGCCTGGGTCGACTCAGTGCCCGGCAGCGAGAAACTGTCGGAGTAGGCCGTACCGATCGACTGGGTGAGGCCGACCAGCGCGGCGATCGCGAGGATCCAGCCGCCGACGACGATGCGCCGATGCCGGAAGCACCAGCGGGACAGACCGGACATCGATACTCCTCAGGTCCACTTGATGAACGATCGGTAAGTTAGCACGCTAGTGTGAACAACAGCGTCACTGCCAGCTCACGACAGCCAACGATTCCGGAGGAGGGACATGGCACGCCCAGCAGGGACATCAGCGGGCGACACGCGTGCCCGGATCCTCGACGTCGCCCTCGAGCTCGTCAGCGAGCGGGGCTACGCGGGCATGTCGATCCGCGACCTCGCCGAGAAGCTCGACCTCACCACGGCAGCGATGTACTACCACTTCGCCTCCAAGGAGGCGCTCCTCGACGCCCTCGTCGCACCCTTCATCGACGGGCTCGCGGAGGTGGCGCGGGCGACCGCGTCCGGCGAGCTGACGAACGCCGAGGTGCTGTCCCAGCTCGTCACGCTGCTGTCGGGAGCCGGTGCGCGCGCCCTTCCCGTCCTGATGAGCGACCCGTCGGCGAGCTCCCACCTGAAGAACAAGCTGAACCCCACGAAGGTCTTCGGTGAGATCCTGCACGGCCTCGCCCCCAGCGACGACCCGCTCGAC
>JANYIP010000119.1 GCA_025361995.1 Streptomycetales bacterium
CGACACGGGGTGGTGGGGCACGGGTTAGGCGGTGGCGGCGCGGTTGACGGCGCTGACGATGGCCTTGAGGGACGCGGTGACGATGTTCGGGTCGATCCCGACGCCCCACAGGACCCGGTCGCCGACCGCGCACTCGAGGTACGCCGCCGCGCTCGCGTCGCCGCCCGAGGAGAGCGCGTGCTCGTGGTAGTCCAGTACACGGACGTCGTGCCCCACCGCCGCCAGCGCGTCGACGAAGGCCGCGATCGGCCCGTTGCCCTTGCCGTCCAGCTCGGTGTGCTCGCCGTCGACGTACAACCCGACGTGCAGGATGTCCTCCCGGCCGGCCGCCGACGACGTGTGCACCGCGTTGAGCTGCAGCGGCCGGGTCGGCTCGAGGTACTCGGCCGAGAACACCGACCACATCTCGTCCGGCGACACCTCGCCGCCCTCGGAGTCGGTCTTGGCCTGGATGACCTGCGAGAACTCGATCTGGAGGCGCCGCGGCAGCTCCAGGGAGTGCTCGCTCTTCATGATGTACGCCACGCCGCCCTTGCCCGACTGGCTGTTGACCCGGATCACGGCCTCGTATGAGCGGCCGACGTCCTTGGGGTCGATCGGCAGGTAGGGCACCGCCCACTGCAGCTGCGCCAGCTCGCGCCCGGTGGCCGCCGCGTCGGCGTCCATGGCGTCGAAGCCCTTCTTGATGGCGTCCTGGTGCGACCCGGAGAAGGCCGTGTAGACGAGGTCGCCGCCGTAGGGGTGGCGCTCGTGCACCGGCAGCTGGTTGCAGTACTCGACGGTCCGCCGGATCTCGTCGATGTCGGAGAAGTCGATCTCGGGGTCGACGCCCTGGGAGAACAGGTTGAGGCCCAGGGTCACCAGGTCGACGTTGCCCGTGCGCTCGCCGTTGCCGAAGAGCGTGCCCTCGATCCGGTCGGCGCCGGCCAGGTAGCCCAGCTCGGCAGCCGCGACCGCCGTCCCCCGGTCGTTGTGCGGGTGCAGCGACAGGACCACGCCGTCGCGGTACGCCAGGTTGCGGTGCATCCACTCGATCGAGTCGGCGTACACGTTCGGCGACGCCATCTCGACCGTGGCCGGCAGGTTGACGATGGTCTTGCGGTCGGCCGACGGGCGCCATACGTCGTTGACGGCGTTGCAGACCTCGACCGCGTACTCCAGCTCGGTGCCGGTGAAGGACTCCGGCGAGTACTCGAACCGCACGTCCGTCTCGGGCACCGTGTCCAGGAGCTTGCGGCAGAGCTTGGCCGCGTCCACCGCGATGGCGGTGATGCCGTCCTTGTCGAGGCCGAAGACCACCCGGCGCTGCAGTGTCGAGGTGGAGTTGTAGAGGTGCATGATCGCTCGGGGCGCGCCCGCGATGGACTCGTACGTCCGCTCGATGAGCGCCTCGCGGGCCTGGGTCAGCACCTGGATCGTCACGTCGTCGGGGATGAGATCCTCCTCGACGAGCCGGCGGACGAAGTCGAAGTCGGTCTGCGACGCGGACGGGAAGCCGACCTCGATCTCCTTGTAGCCCAGCCGGACCAGGAGGTCGAACATCTTGCGCTTGCGCCCCGGCGTCATCGGGTCGATGAGCGCCTGGTTGCCGTCACGCAGGTCGACGCTGCACCACAGCGGGGCTCGGGTGGCGACCTTGGTCGGCCAGGTGCGGTCGAAGAGGTCGACGGCCGGGTAGGCGGGATAGCGGTGGATGGGCATCCCGCTGGACTGCTGGGGACTGCCGTGGGTACTGGTGCTGGTCATGACTGGTGCTCCCTCAGGCTCGCTGCTGCGCGGCCGACGCGGACGTCGGACTCCGCGGCGAGGGAGCCGGCCGGTTAGAGGCCCTCGCCGCGGCGGCTAAGAAGGAGCAGCTCGCGCGTCATAACCGTCAGCCTAGCCGACGACAGGCTCAGAAGCCGAGCTTGCGGAGCTGTTTGGGGTCGCGTTGCCAGTCTTTGGCCACTTTGACGTGCAGGTCGAGGAAGACCGGGGTCCCCAGGAGGCGCTCGATGGAGCCGCGAGCCTGGGTTCCGACATCGCGCAGGCGTTCCCCGCCGCGGCCGATGATGATCGCCTTCTGGCTCGGGCGCTCGACGTAGAGTAGGACGCGTACGTCCAGCAGCGGGCGGTCCGGGTGACGGCCTTCGCGCGGCAGCATCTCGTCGACCACGACCGCGAGGGAGTGCGGCAGCTCGTCGCGGACGCCTTCGAGGGCCGCCTCGCGCACGAGCTCGGCCACCATCACCGCCTCCGGCTCGTCGGTCAGGACGCCGCCAGGGTAGAGCTCGGGGCCCTCGGGCAGCAGCGCGACGAGGAGATCGGCGAGAAGGTCCACCTGATCCCCTGCAGTCGCCGACACCGGGACGATCTCGGCGAACTCACCCAGCGCGCTCACCCGGAGCAGGTGCTCGGCGAGCTGGTCACGGCCGACCAGGTCGGTCTTGGTGACGATCGCCACCTTCGGGGTACGTCGGACCTCGGCGAGCTGGGCCGCGATGTACTGGTCTCCCGGGCCGACCTTCTGGTCCGCAGGCAGGCAGAACCCGATGACGTCGACCTCGGTGAGGGTCTCGCGGACGAGGTCGTTGAGCCGTTGGCCGAGCAGCGTGCGCGGCCGGTGCAGCCCGGGGGTGTCGACCAGGATGAGCTGGGCGTCCGGCCGGTGCACGATGCCGCGGATGGTGTGCCGCGTCGTCTGCGGCCTCGACGAGGTGATGGCGACCTTGTCGCCGACCAGCGCGTTGGTGAGCGTCGACTTCCCGACGTTCGGGCGCCCGACGAGGCAGGCGAAGCCGGAACGGAACGTCATGCGGGTGATTGTCCCCGATCCCGGCTCAGGTCTGGACCGTGCTGACCACCACGCCGGCCGGCGAGGCCACGAAGACGGGCGTCCACGGGCCTCCGAGATCGCGGACGGCGCCGATGTCGGCGTCGGCTGGCGGGTGCCCGTCGTCCTCCCGGACGACCGCAGCGGCCTCCAGCGTCGCGGCGCCGCTCGAGGCGGCCATGGCCACCGCGGTGCGCAGCGCCGACAGCTGCAGGGAGGCGAGCGACACGGTGGCGGCGGTGTACGTGCGACCGGTGCCGTCGCGGACCGCGGCTCCCTCCGCCGCGCCGGAACGCGCCCGGGTCGCCCTGGCGAGCGTCACCAGCTTCGCGTCCTCGGGGCCGAGCGGCTCGGTCGGGTCAGGCATCGGCCGGCTCCGAAGGTGCGGCTGCTTCGGCATCTGTAGCAGTCAGTGCCGCGCCGGCCGGCTCAGCGTCCGGCTCGCGCGGCGCCGGGTCGACCCGGTGCACCAGCAACGTACCGATCCGGTTCCGGCGGCCGGCGAGCGACTCGGCGGTCAGCTGCAGGCCGTGGAAGCGCGCCGACGAACCAGCGATCGGGACCTTGCCGAGCAGCGCCGCGAGCAGGCCGCCGACGCTGTCGACGTCCTCGATCTCGGACTCCTGCGGAGAGATGGCGAAGTGCTCGACGAAGTCGTCGACGTGCAGCCGGGCGCTGACCCGTACGTCGCCGCTGTCGAGCTCCTCGATCTCGGGCCGGCCGGTGTCGTACTCGTCCGAGATCTCGCCCACGATCTCCTCGAGGATGTCCTCGATCGTCACGAGCCCGGCGGTGCCGCCGTACTCGTCGACGACGACGGCGACGTGGATCCGTTGGGCTTGCATGGCCCGCAGCAGCTCGTCCACCGGCTTGCTGTCCGGGACGAAGGTGGCCGGGCGCATCACGTCCTCGACCTTCTCGCTCTGCTCAGCCTCGCGGTACTCGTACACACGCCGGGTGATGTCCTTGAGGTAGACGATTCCGACCACGTCATCGACGTTCTCACCGATCACCGGGATCCGCGAGAACCCGCTGCGCAGGGCCAGCGACTGGGCCTGCCGCAACGTCCTGCCGCGCTCGACCACCACCATGTCGGGCCGCGGCACCATCACCTCACGCACGATGGTGTCGCCGAGCTCGAACACCGAGTGGATCATCTGCCGCTCGTCGTCCTCGATCAGCCGGTCGCGCTCGGCCAGGTCCACCAGCGCGCGCAGCTCGGCCTCCGAGGTGAACGGCCCGTGCCGGAACCCGCGCCCCGGCGTCAGCGCGTTGCCGATCAGGATGAGCAGGTGCGTGAGCGGCCCCAGAACGGTGGCCAGCAAGGAGATCGGGCCGGCCGCAGCCAGCGCCACCGCAGGCGCGTGCTGGCGACCAAGGGTGCGCGGCGCCACGCCCACCACGACGTACGAGACGACCACCATGACGACGCCGGCGACCGCCACGGCCGCGGCTGTGGACGTGAAGCGGTCGAGACAGACCAGAGCGACGAGGACCGTGGCGAGCACCTCGCAGACCACCCGGAGGAAGAGCGCCACGTTGAGGTAGCGGGCCGGGTCCGCGATGACCTGCACCAGCCGGGTCGAGCCGCGCCGCCCGCCGCGGGCCAGCTCGTCGACCGACACCCGCGAGACCCGGGCCAGAGCCGTGTCCGCAGCGGCGAACAGCGCGGCGAGCACGACGAGCACGACCGCGAGCGCCAGGGTCCGCACGTCTCCGCCGGTCACCGGGTGGCCCGCCAGGCCGCGACGATCTCGTCCTGGAGCCCGAACATCTCGCGCTCCTCGGCGGGCTCGGCATGGTCGTATCCGAGAAGGTGCAAGATCCCGTGCGTCGCGAGCAGGTGCAGCTCGTCCTGCGCGCTGTGGCCGGCGGCGACCGCCTGCTGCTCGGCGACGGTGGGGCACAGCACGACGTCGCCGAGCAGGCCCGGCTCCGGCGGGTCGTCGTCGTCCTGGGGCGGCCGCAGCTCGTCCATCGGGAAGGACAGGACGTCGGTCGGCCCTGGCTCGTCCATCCACTTGCGGTGCAACTCGGCCATGGCCGGGGCGTCGACCAGCAGGATGGAGAGCTCGGCCTGCGGGTGGATCCGCAGCCGGGCGAGGACGAACCGGGCCAGCTGGGACAGCGCCTCCTCGTCGACGCTGGTCCCGCTCTCGTTCGCGACCTCGACACTCATCAGATACTCATCCGCACACTCGTCCGAGGCGTCACTGGGTGGCCGGCGGCCGCCCGGCCGCCACGACCGAGTCGTGCCGGCTGTAGGCGTCGACGATCTCGCCGACCAACCGGTGCCGGACGACGTCGCTGCTGGTCAGCCGCAGGAACGCGACGTCCTCGATGTCCTCGAGGATCCCTTGCACCTGGATCAGGCCGCTGTTCGTGCCCCCGGGCTGGTCAGTCTGGGTGACGTCGCCGGTGACGACCATCTTGGAGTTGAACCCGAGCCGGGTGAGGAACATCTTCATCTGCTCGGCAGTCGTGTTCTGCGCCTCGTCCAAGATGATGAACGCGTCGTTCAACGTGTTGTGGGTGACCAGGAAGTCCTCGGTGACATAGAGCGAGTCCTCGGCGGCCACGCTGATGCAGACGCAGTCGGCCTCGCCCGCGGGCTCGATGCTGTCGATCATCCGCATGGGTCGACCGCCGCTGCTGGCGTCATACAGCCGACTCTTGCGCGTGAGGCGGAATGGGTTCACACCCGCAGGCAACCGGATGTCGAGCACGTGCGCGTCCTGACGGTGCCAGATCGGGCGGGCTGCCGTCCCGCCCGGGGGCCGACCTTTCGCTGGCCGGGTCCGTGCGTAGACCACTCCACCCAGCGACCGCACGAGGAACACGACGTCGTCGCGGAGCTGGTCCGAGCAGGTCCCGTACTGGATCCGGCAGGTGCGGCCCCGCTGACGGACCGAGCCACCGTCGCTGTCGAGCAACCCCTGGAGCACGGCCAACCTCACGTCGACCGAGTTGACCAGGTACGCGACCGGCACGAACTTGGACGCGGAGTCCGTACCCAGCAGGCCCAGGTCTCGGAGCGCGACAGTGAGCGGGTTGGCCACGATCACCCCTCCTCGACCACCACCCCCGGAGCGACGCAGCACGTAGTCGAGCCCGTACTCGTGGTGCACGTCGTTGTCGGGAAGAGCAGCGTCGAGACGCTGCGCAAGCTCGTGGTCAGCCGTCGAGAAAGCCGGCGTCGTCCCGTCTGTGATGCATCCGTCACCAAGGAGCAGACCGAGCGCGTAGGGGTCGATGGGCACCTCACGCGGCTGCATCTGGACCTCGCCGACGACGGGCAGCTCGAAGCGCCGGTGGTGGTTCTGCCGCAGCCGGCCGATCATCTCCCGCGTCTCCAGCACCCGCCCCGGCTTGCCCCGGCGGCGATCGTCCCGCGTCGCGACGTGCCACAGGTGCTCACCGCAGGCGAGCGTGGATGCCCCGTCCTGCGTGGAGACGCAGAAGATCTGCTTGCGCCCTTGCGGGTAGACGCCCAGCACCGACGTCGGATGCCCGTCCGAGCCGACGACGAGATCGCCCACCTCGAGGTCGCCGATCGGTCGGAACCCTTCCGGTGTCAGGACCGGTGTGTCGACTGGCTGGGCACGGCCACGCATGTACGCCAGTGGTGCGACCTCGATGGTGCCGGCCGCCATCAGCCGCGGGATCGACTCCGGGTCCACCATGTCGTGCAGGGCGTCGTACAGCGGGCGCAGGTACGGGTCGATCTTGTCGTAGAGCGTGCCGGGCAGGAAGCCGAGCCGCTCCCCCGCCTCGACCGCCGGCCGGGTC
>JANYIP010000182.1 GCA_025361995.1 Streptomycetales bacterium
TTCGAGCGCGGAGGTCAGCTCGGCACGGATGTCGCCCAGGGGGGAGAGCTCGAGTGCTGCCGAGAGGTGCCAGAGCAGCTCATGGAGGTCACGCATGACCTCGAAGGCCGCGAACATCGGCGCGGCCAGCGTCGGATCCTCCCGCCAGTCGGAGCCGCCGAACGTGACCTGCACGACCTGCTGACCGGCACCGAAGCAGTCGTACGTCGTGCAGCCCGCGAAGCCCTCATCGCGGAGGCGGGCGTGGATGCCGCAGCGGAAGTCGGCCGCGAGGTTCCGGCACGGATGGCCGGCCGGCTTGGTGATCGCGAAGTCGCTCGACTTGGCGAACGCCGGCACGACGCAGCACAGGCCGGCGCACCGCTGGCAGTCAGCTCGGAGCTCGGGCCCGCCTCGGCTGTGAGGTACGCCGGAAGAGATGGTCACCCGCAGCATCCTGGTCCAGCAGGTGGCTGCAGAAAAGCCGGGTGGTCGCCGTCGGGGCGGGCCCGGTGACCGCGTGCCATGGACGCGACAGCGGAGTCCCTGCAACGGGTACCACGACGAGCTCGCCGGCGGCCAGCTGGCGCCCGACCGCGTCCTCGGACACCAGGGCGAGGCCCAGCCCGAGGGTGGCGGAGGCGACCACCGCGCCGTGCGACCCGAGCGCCAGCCGGGGCGGGTCGACCTGAAGCGCGTCGAGGAGCCCGAGCGTGGTCGCCCGCGTCCCCGACCCCGGCTCGCGCAGCAGCCACGGCGTCGAAGCGACGTCCGCTCGAAGGCCCGGGGCGGCGACGACGACGAGCGAGTTGGGCCGCACCCCGCGGGAAACCAGGCCCTGGCCGCGCGGCGGGCGACCGCCGATGACGAGGTCCAGCTGATGCGTGCTGACCAGCTCGTGGACCCGGTCGCGTACGCCGACCTCGAGGGTCACTTCGACGCGCGGGTGCCGGGCCAGGAACGACGCGAGCAGGCTGGGCAGCAGGTACTCCCCCGCCGTCGTGACCGCGCCGAGCCGGAGCGTGCCGGCCTCGGGGTCGGAGCCCTGCGTCGCCGCGGACGCCCCCTCGTCGAGCAGCCCCAGGATGCGGCGCGCGTAGTCGGCGTAGACCACCCCGGCCTCGGTGAGCCGCAGCCCGCGGCCCTGGCGCTCGACCAGTGCGGCGCCGAGCTCGTCCTGGAGGGCAGCGACCGCGGCCGAGACCGCAGACTCCGTGACGGACAGGCTCACGGCCGCGCCGCGCACCGACCCCTGGTCGGCCACAGCCACGAAGCTCCGGAGCCGTGCCCAGGTCACGGCACGACCACCCGCAGAGGCGCAGATATCTGAGGCATTGCTCAAGTATCAGCGCAAGACACTCAATAGACAAGGCAGGCATTGAGCACTGATCGTGGAGCCATGCGAATGCAGATGGAGGCTTCATGACCACGGTCACGCACGATGAGACCGGCACGCCGGCACGCTGGGACCCGGGCGTCCACAGCTACGCCAGCATGGGCTACTACGCCGATGACTACGTGCCCAAGGACACCGACATCCTGGCCGTCTTCCGGGTGACCCCGCAGCCGGGCGTCGACCCGATCGAGGCCGGCGCAGCCGTGGCCGGCGAGTCCTCGACCGCCACCTGGACCGTCGTGTGGACCGACCGGCTCACCGCCAACAGCCACTACCAGGCCAAGTGCTACAAGGTGGATCCCGTCCCCGGACGGCCGGGTGAGTACCTCGCGTACATCGCCTACGACCTCGACCTGTTCGAGGAGGGGTCGATCGCCAACCTGACCTCGTCGGTCATCGGCAACGTCTTCGGCTTCAAGCCGCTGCAGGCGCTGCGCCTGGAGGACATGCGCATCCCGGTCGCGTACGTGAAGACGTTCGCCGGCCCGCCGCACGGCATCGTGATGGAGCGGGAGTACCTCGGCAAGTACGGCCGCCCACTGCTCGGCGCGACCATCAAGCCCAAGCTCGGGCTCTCCGCACGCAACTACGGCCGGGTGATCTACGAGGCGTGCCGCGGTGGCCTCGACTTCACCAAGGACGACGAGAACATCAACTCGCAGCCGTTCATGAAGTGGCGCGACCGCTTCCTGTTCGGCATCGAGGGCGTCAACCGGGCGATGGCCGAGACCGGCGAGATCAAGGGCCACTACTTCAACGTCACCGCCGGGACGATGGAGCAGATGTACGAGCGGGCCGAGTTCGCGAAGGAGATCGGCAGCGTCGTCATCATGATCGACCTCACGGTCGGCTACACCGCGATGCAGTCGATGTCGAACTGGTCCCGCAAGAATGGCGTCCTCCTGCACCTGCACCGGGCCGGCCACTCGACGTACACCCGGCAGAAGACGCACGGCGTCAGCTTCCGCGTCATCTCCAAGTGGGCTCGGCTCATCGGCGTCGACCACCTGCACGCCGGTACGGTCGTCGGCAAGCTCGAGGGCGACCCGGCGACCACCCGCGGCTACTACGACACGCTGCGCGAGGACCACATTCCGACCAACCACGCCAACGGGATCTACTTCGACCAGGACTGGGCGTCGCTCGCGCCCGTCATGCCGGTCGCGTCGGGCGGCATCCACGCCGGCCAGATGCACCAGCTCCTCGACTACCTCGGCGAGGACGTGATCCTGCAGTTCGGCGGCGGCACGATCGGGCACCCGATGGGCATCGCGGCCGGCGCCGAGGCCAACCGGGTCGCGCTCGAGGCGATGATCAAGGCACGCAACGAGGGCCGCGACTTCCTGCGCGAGGGGCCGGACATCCTGCGCAGCGCCGCCAAGCGCTGCGTGCCGCTGGAAGCAGCCCTGAACACCTGGGGCGACGTGACCTTCGACTACACCTCGACCGACGCGCCCGACGCTGTGGCCACCCCAGCCGCCAACTTCTAGCCTTCAACTTCTAGGACCTGACATGCGACTGACCCAAGGCTCGTTCTCCTTCCTGCCCGACCTCACCGACGACGAGATCACGTTGCAGGTGCAGTACGCCCTCGACCGCGAGTGGCCGGTCTCGATCGAGTACAGCGACGACCCGCACCCGCGCAACATCTACTGGGACATGTGGGGGCTCCCGATGTTCGACCTCGCCGATGCGGCCGGCGTCATGCGCGAGCTCGAGTCGTGCCGCGCCACC
>JANYIP010000204.1 GCA_025361995.1 Streptomycetales bacterium
GCTCGAAGTGCTCGTCGGCAGTCCAGGCCACGTCGGTGCCCCGCAGGCTGGTCACGGCCGCCTTCGCCGACGCGAGCGGCGTACGCAGGTCGTGCCCGACCGCCGCGAGCAGCGAGGTACGCAGCCGGTCGGCGTCCGCCAGCGGTTTCGCAGCCTCGGCTGCGTCGCTGAGCCGCTGCTGCTCCAGCGCGACGGCAGCCTGCGCGGCGAAGGCACCCAGGACCCGGCGGTCCGACGCAGCGAGCGGGCGACCGCGCAGGACGAGGGTGAGCCGGTCGCCGACCGGGACCTCGCTGTCGCCGTCCTCCGGGCGCATGCACGGCTGCGGCCCGACGCTGGCCACCGGCTCCCAGTCACCGCTGCTGCCGCGGGCCGATGCGTCGCGCTCTAGCAGGGTCACCGAGGTCATGGCGAACGCCTCGCGCACCCGCTCGAGCAGCGCCGGCAGAGCGGCCTCGCCCCGCAGCACGCTGCCCGCCATGGTGACGAGAAGCTCGGACTCGGCCGACGACCGCGCGGCCTGGCGGGTTCGCCGCGCGGCAGTGTCGACGACGACGCTGACCATCGCAGCGACCGCGACGAAGACCAGCAGTGCCAACGCATTATTGCGCTCGTTGATGGTGAACGTGTGCAGCGGCGGCACGAAGTAGAAGTTGAGCAGCAGCGACCCGATCACTGCCGCGGCGAGTGCCGGCCACATCCCGCCGACCAGGGCGGTGACCACGACGGCGAGCAGGAACACCAGGACGTCGCTGATCAGGTTGAGTGCACCACGGTCGCGCGACAGGGCGTAGGTCATCAGGGGCAGCAGCAGCGCGGCGAGGGCAAACCCCTCGGCCCGCCGCCGCCCAGCGATGCCGCCGCCCAGCCGAGGCAGGCCAAGCCCAGCACCCACCCCGTCGTGGGTGACGATGTGGACGTCGATGTCGCCGGACCGCCGGATCACCGTGGCTCCGATGCCGGAGCCGGTCAGAAGCGCCGCCAACCGCGACCGGCGGCTCGCCCCCAGCACCAGCTGAGTGGCGTTCTCGGCCCGGGCGAAGTCGAGCAGAGCCTCCGGCACGTCGTCGCCGACGACCTGGTGGTACGTACCGCCGAGGGACTCCACCAGCCGGCGCTGTGCGACGAGGTTTCCCGGGCTCGCCCCGGTCAGCCCGTCAGAGCGCGCGATGTGCAGGGCCAGCAGCTCGCCGCCGGTCGAACGCGCGGCGATCCGCGCGCCGCGCCGCAACAGGGTCTCGCCCTCGGCCCCGCCGGTCAGCGCGACGACGACCCGCTCCCGGGTCTCCCACAGCCCGTGGATGCCGTGCGCGGCCCGGTAGCGCTGGAGGCCGTCCTCCACCTTGTCCGCCAGCCACAGCAGGGCCAGCTCGCGCAGCGCCGTGAGGTTACCCACCCGGAAGTAGTTGGACAGCGCCGCGTCGACCTTCTCCGGGGTGTAGACGTTGCCGTGCGCCATCCTTCGGCGCAACGCCTCCGCCGACATGTCCACGAGCTCCACCTGGTCGGCGCCGCGCACCACCGAGTCGGGCACCGTCTCGCGCTGCGGGACCCCGGTGATCTTCTCGACCACGTCGTTCAGCGACTCGAGGTGCTGGATGTTGACGGTGGAGATCACGTCGATCCCCGCGGCCAGCAGCTCTTCGACGTCCTGCCAGCGCTTGGCGTTGCGCGAACCGGGCACGTTGGTGTGGGCAAGCTCGTCGACCAGCGCCACCTCGGGTTGACGGGCCAGGACGGCGTCGAGGTCGAGCTCGGGGAAGGTCCCGCCCCGGTACTCCACGAGCCTGCGGGGCAGTACCTCGAGGCCGCCGGTCATCGCCCGGGTCAGCGGGCGGCCGTGGTCCTCGACGAAGGCCACGACCGCGTCCGTCCCGCGCTCGATCCGCCGGTGCCCTTCCCCGAGCATCGCGTACGTCTTGCCCACCCCGGGGGCGGCCCCGAGGTAGATGCGAAGCCGGCCGCGCGGCATCAGCCGCCGAGCGCGGAGAGCGCGATGTTCAGCTGCAGCACGTCGACGGTCTGCTCGCCGAGGAAGCCGAGCCCGCGACCTTGGACGAACGAGGCGACCAGGGCCTTGACCTTCGCCGCGTCCAGGCTACGGGCCTTGGCGACCCGGGCCACCTGCTCGTACGCGTACGCCGGGCTGATCTGCGAGTCCAGCCCCGAGCCGGAGGCGGTCAGGGCGTCCGGCGGGACGCTGGCCGGAGCCACCCCGTCGAGCGCTGCGGCGGCGGCGCGGCGGGCGTCGATCGACTTCACGAGGTCGGTGTCGTTCGGGCCGAGGTTGGACGCGGAGGACGACGTCGGGTCGTACCCGCTGGCACCGGCTGCGGACGGCCGGGACTGGAACCACTGCGGCAGCGGGTTGCCCTTCGCATCGGTGAAGTTCTGCCCGATCAGGCTGGACCCGACGACATGACCCCCGGCTGACACGAGCGACCCGTTGGCCTGGCTTCGGAAGAGAAGCTGACCCACACCGGTCACTGCCAGCGGATAGGCGACACCGAGGATCACCGTGAGGACGAGGAGCACGCGGAGCCCGGCCAGGTACTGACGAGCCGAGGCTGAGACGTTGGAGGACATGACGGTCACCGGATCCCGGGGATGAACTGCACGAAGAGGTCGATGAGCTTGATGCCGAGGAACGGCGAGATCAGCCCGCCGACCCCGTAGATCAGCAGGTTGCGCCGCAGCATCTGCGACGCCGAGCTGGGGGTGTAGCGCACCCCGCGCAGAGCGAGCGGGATCAACGCGATGATGATGATCGCGTTGAAGATGATGGCCGACAGGATCGCGGACTTCGGGTTGTGCAAGGCCATCACGTTGAGCACGTGCAGCCCGGGGAAGACCCCGACGAACATGGCCGGGATGATCGCGAAGTACTTCGCGATGTCGTTGGCGATCGAGAACGTGGTGAGCGAACCACGCGTGATGAGCAGCTGCTTGCCGATCTCGACGATCTCGATCAGCTTGGTCGGGTCGGAGTCGAGGTCGACCATGTTGCCGGCCTCCTTCGCCGCGGACGTGCCGGTGTTCATCGCGACACCGACGTCGGCCTGGGCGAGCGCGGGGGCGTCGTTCGTCCCGTCGCCGGTCATCGCGACCATGCGGCCCTGCGCCTGCTCATCGCGGATCAGCGCGAGCTTGGCCTCGGGCGTCGCCTCGGCGAGGAAGTCGTCGACGCCCGACTCGCTGGCGATCACGCCCGCCGTCACGCGGTTGTCGCCCGTGATCATCACGGTGCGGATGCCCATCCGCCGCAGCTCGTCGAAGCGCTCGCGCATGCCGCCCTTGACCACGTCCTTGAGGTAGATGACGCCGAGCACGAAGTTGTCCTGCGCGACGACCAGGGGAGTGCCGCCGAGGCGGGCGATCTTGTCGACCTCCTCGTCGAGCTGCGCCCAGCCGCTGTCGGAGCCGCCGTTCTCGACCACGAAGTGCTTGACGGAGTCTGCCGCGCCCTTGCGCCAGTGCTTGCCGTCCATGTCGACGCCCGACATGCGGGTCGTCGCCGAGAACTCGACGAAGGTCGCCTCGTGGCTCGCCAGCTCGCGCTCGCGCAACCCATACTGCTCCTTGGCGAGCACGACGATGGAGCGG
>JANYIP010000022.1 GCA_025361995.1 Streptomycetales bacterium
TCAGATCACGAGCTACCTGAGACGCGATCCACAGCACAGGGCGGGTCTTCGACCGAGTAGCTCGCGCAACATCATGTCGTCCAAGGCTCACCATTGAACCACCCAGGGGCCCCGCCCTCGGCGCCATACCAGCCCCAGTCGTTCAACGTGTCGGTGAACAGGTTCCGATCGTATTTGGCGAATGAACGTTCGTCCACGACCGAGAAGAATATGCCTCGGGCCTCCGCTGCAGCTCGCGCGAGCTCGGATGGGGAGTGACGTCCGAGGACGACCGTGCCTGACGGCGAACCAAACCATCTGATGAAAGCGATGCAGGACACCTTGTGCTGAGTCTGGTCATCAACGAGCTCAAACGGAGCGATGACCTCGACGCCCAAGTCGACCCCCGCGATTCGCCATGCGTCTGCAACCGCTTCGATCATGGTGTGAGTCCTTGGATCCGAAGGGTACCTTTCAGGCCCGAGCTCGTTGTGTAGTTGATGTGCGGATACTGATGCGGGTTCGGCAGCTCATGTGGACCCTCGATCCGCTGAATCGTGGCGTCTTCGATGACATGCTCCACCTGGACCCGGCTGGGATGCCACCGCCGACTCCTCAAGCGTGCCGCCGCATCAACGGACCGGACGATGGCGAGACGACGCGGAGCCGGGCCAGTCTCACTGCGTCCTGAATGGAGGCGTGCGTGCCCAGGGTTCCCGCTAGCGTACTGCGTATGGGCCTCGACCTTATGGGGACGCCCTAGGCCCGAGCAAGCTTTGCCCTCCGTCTATGCCTTCATCGCCCAAGTGGCAAGCTCCCCACCCGGCAGTGACACGACTTTGCGCCCGTGTGGGCCTGCGTAGGTCCAGGCCTCATACTGGGCGTCGGCTTCAACCCGAACAGTGATACCGGTGTCAAGCGTCAGATCGAGACGACCTGACTCATCGGCCGTCGCGGCTGTGAGTGTTTGGTGTAATAGTCTCAAAATGGCCTCCGCGCCCGGACCCGCAGATGCCGGCTCGATGCTTAGGGGAAGGCCCTCAGCCCCCGATACCGTGACCGTGTTTGCGATTCGCAGTTCGCCACCACCCGACGTGATGAGCGTGATGGCGTAGTCGAAGTAGACACGCATGATCGATTGGCCCGCAAGATCGAGGTTCACGCTCACCACCCGTTCGGGATTGGATAGGAACCATCCGGGTTCCGATCAATGTGAGTTAGCGGAGACTTGTCTGGCCCTGGCGTGCCATCGAGTTTCAGAGGCTGGCCATACTTGTCATAGAAGCGTACGTATCCATTCGGGTACTGGTGCGCTCCTGTGGTTACCGGGTCCATGACACGCATCGAATCCGCGTTCCCCGTAGCGCCGGGCCGTTGCCAGACCCATCCCTTACCGGTGTCGGCAGCCCGCCCTTGCCAGCCTGACTTCAGGCCCGCAACGCCGTCCGCCGCACCATCGGCTCCTGCTCCACCAGCTCCTTCTATCCCCGCGGAGGCGAGCAGGCCGCCGTTGAAGAGTCCGTGACCGATTGCTTGGCCGGACTGCGCGATGCAGTTCGTGCTCAGCGACTGCGCGAGGTCTCTTCGGACGCCGGCAACTGGGTTGAGGTTGTCGACACATTGAAGGAAGCCGTCCCAGCTCGCGCCTGCGTCGCTCCATTGGTCGAAGCCTGCATTGCAGGCTGCCACGAGCTGATCGTAGGTGCGAATCGGGTGTCCGAGGGAGTCAAGCAGCTCGCCGGCCGCGTTCTTGGCTCCGACGATCTCGTTCCACAGGAAGCTGGGAGAGTCGCACAGTCCGAACAGGTCATCACAGAAGCCTCGGCCGGAGGGATCACCGAAGCGCATGGACTTGTCGCCGACGTACGTGTAGCCGGAGATGAACAGCCCGCTCTGCGAGCTGGCCAGCGGGTCCAATGCGGTGAACCGCCCGATGGCCGGGTTGTAGTCGCGGGCTCGCATGTCGTATAGCCCGCTGGTGGAGTCCATGTACTGGCTCGCGAACTTCAGCGGATTCGTCGTGATCCGACTGTCGGTTCCGCTGCTGGTCCGTACTACCCCGAAGGGCTCGTAGGAGTAGGTGCCGAGGGAAGTACCCGTGGTCGTGGCAAGGTCGGTCACGTTGGATTGCGGATCCAACAGCATCGTTGCGTCGCCGGCCGGTGTGGTGGTTCCGATTGTTTGATAGGGATCGTTGATGTAGCGGCGTAGGAGCGAACCTGTGGCGCCCGTCTCCTCGGCCAGCTTCGGCAGCGGGCTTTGGGTGTCCCACAGGTAGTTCCGGTCGAGAGTCCCGTTGACCGTCCGAGTGGTGCGCTCGCCCAGACCGTCGTAGGCGTACGTGACGGCTGTTGACGGTGAGCCGGGGACGGTACTGGACACCAGTTCCTCTGCGAGGTTGTAGCTGGTCGTCATTGTGCCGGCCGACGTGACAAGCGTGGCCTGGTTGCCGTTGGAGTCGTAGGTGTAGGTCCCCGTGGTGGTGGTGCCCGGGGTGCTGAGGCCCAACCGGGCCTGGGTGGCCTGGTTGCCGTTGGCGTCGTAGGCGTAGGTGACGTTGGTGGTCGACCCCGTGCAGGTGGTCGTTCCGAAGCATGCCTTGGTCGTGCGGTCGTCGTTGTCGTATTGATAGATCGTGGTGGACGACGTACTGCCCCTCAGCGTGACGATCGTGGTGGGGTTGGCGTCGGCGTCCAGCGTCTCCGTGAATTTGGAGAGCACCGTAGAGCCCTTAGTGTTCGCGACCTGGGTGAGGCGTCCGGCTTTGTCGTAGGTGCGGACTGCGGACACTCCTCCTGGTAGCAGGGTGTTGGTGAGGTTTCCGGCGGCGTCGTAGAGGTAGTTGGCGCTCAGGGCGGAGGCGCTCGGTGACAATGAGGTGACGTGGTTGAGGCCGTCGTAGGTCTCTGTGATGGCTGTGCCGTCGGGGTAGGTGCGGTTGGTGATGTTGCCTGCGCCGTCGTATCCGTAGGTGAAGGCCTGCTGGGCTGCGCCGGGGTTGCGGGTGAGGGAAAGGACACGGCCGTCGGCGTCGTATCCGTACGCGAGGGTGCCTCGGCCGTCGAGCAATTGCGAGACGCGCCCTCTGGAGTCATAAGTGAGGCTGACGGAGGGTGTCCCGTCGCCGTAGGTGGTGAGGGTCGGGCGGTCCAAGGTGTCGTAGGTCGCGCTGACGGTTCCCAGGGCCACAGTGCCCGCGTTGCCCTTGGGTGTAACGACACTCGTGCGGTTGGCGTCTGCGTCATAGCCGTACGTCCACAGTTGACTGGTGGGGGACGTTTGGGAAGCGAGCCGATTGTCAGCGTCGTACGTATAGCTGGTGGTGTGAAGGCGCGGGTCCTGCACAGATGTCTTGTTGCCGGCCGCGTCGTAGCCGTACGTGGTCACGGCGTTGGTCGGGTCCTTGACCGTCAGCAATCGGCCGACGTTGTCGTACGTGTACTGGGTGATGTTCAGACGAGGGTTCTTGACGGACACGACCTGGTTCAGTGCGTTGTACGTCTTGGTGGTCACCTGAGCGAGCGGGTCCGTGACGGTCGTCTGGTTTCCGGCCGGGTCGTAGCCGAAGGTTGTGGTGTATTGCGAAGGAACCCCGCCGGTGGCGTTACCTCTCGCCTCGACCGAGCTGGTGCGGCGCTCGTCTGCGTTGTAGCCGAAGGTCGTTGTGCCACCTTGACCGTCGGTGACGGCCGTGGTGTTCCCTGCCAGGTCGTACGTCGTGCTCGTGCTGTGTCCGTTGGGGTCAATGAGGAGGTTGGCGCGGTTGTCGTTGTCGAAGCCGTAGATCGTCGTTGCGCCGGCTGGGTCCACGGCGCTGATCTGGTTTCCAACTTGGTCGTAGCTCGTGAGGGTGACGTGCAGCGCCGCGTCCGTTGTCTTCACGACACGATTGAGCTCGTCAAACGCCCAGTTGGTGATGAGGGTGGAGCCGGGGTGCGCCGGGTCCGGTGTGCTCTCGGTGAGGCGGTTCCCGGCCGCGT
>JANYIP010000231.1 GCA_025361995.1 Streptomycetales bacterium
CCCCGACGACGCTCCCGACCGGCTGGTCCACCTCGCGCAGATCGAGTCGTGCTACAGCGTCGCCGGCGAGGAGTCGTACATCCTGAAGGTGCGGGTGCCCTCGCCCGGCGACCTCGAGACGCTCCTGGCGGAGATCCGCGCCAAGGCCAACGTCCGCACCCGCACCACCATCGTCCTCTCGACCCCGTACGAAGGCCGCCCGCCAGCCATCTGACCGGAACCGGCGGCACACGCAGCGGCGTCAGCCGTGGACGAGCTCCTCGTGCTGAACCGCTGATGCCCGCCGGCTCGCTGCCGCAGCAGCCACCGCCGCGTTGAGGGTCGCCGCGTCGTCGCCCGCGTGCTCGGTCCACCACGCCTGGCCGGCGGCGGGCAGCGTGTCGATCGGGTCGTAGTACTCGTACGTCCGGTCGAGCGCCTCGGGGTCGTCGAGCTCGATGCCGGTTCGGTAGTTCTTGGTCCAGTACGAGATCCCGCGCACCCGGTCGTACGACTCGAGCTGGTGCACCCAGCGCTTGCCGACGTACGGCACGTCGCAGACGATCCGCGGGGTCGCGAAGCCGGGCAGGTACCCCATCAGCGCATGCTGCAGCGCCTGCGCCTGGCCCACCGAGACCCGCCAGTGCTCGCTGAACGGGATCATGTCGCACATGTAGAAGTAGTAGGGCATGATCGCGGCCCCGTCGAGGAGGGTGAAGCACAGGTCGAGCAGCTGCGCGGGCGTGTCGTTGACGCCGCGCATCAGGACTCCCTGGTTGCGGACGTCCCGGACGCCGGCCTCGAGCATGGCCTTCGCGGCCTGCTCGACCAGCGGCGTCACCGACTGGGCAGCGTTGACGTGGGTGTGGATCGCGATCTGCACCCCGCGCTCGCGGGCGGTCGTCGCGAGCCGAGCCATCCCGGCCCGGACCTCGTCCTGCAACCAGTGCTGCGGCATGCCCATCAGCGCCTTGGTGGCCAACCGGATGTCGCGGATGTTCTCGATCTCCAGCAGCCGTGCGACGAAGGACTCCAGGTTCTTCCACGGCAGGTTCGCGACGTCGCCGCCCGAGACCACGACGTCACGCACGCCCGGCTGGGTACGCAGGTACGCGAACATCGCGTCGTAGCGGTCCACCGGCTTCAGGTCGAACTTCAGCTTCTGGATGACCGGGGTGGAGTTGCCCACGAGGTCCATCCGGGTGCAGTGGCCGCAGTACTGGGGACAGGTCGGGAGGAGCTCGGCGAGCACCTTGGTCGGGTAGCGGTGGGTCAGGCCCTCCGCGGTCCACATCTCGTGCTCGTGCAGCGAGTCACGGCTGGAGTACGGGTGCGAGGCCCAGTCGGTACGGCGGTCGGAGAAGACGGGCAGCATGTAGCGGCGGACCGGGTCGGCGTAGAACGCCTCCGTGAACTCCGCGGGAGTCGGCGTCCCGGCGTCGTGCGAGTCCGGCACCATGGTGTTGAACATCTGCGGCGGCACCAGCATCGACATGGTCGCCCGCTCGGCCTGGTCCCGCTCGAGGTCCGCGTAGAAGCGCTCGTCGAGGAGGCCGCCGACCACGTCGCGCAGCTGCTTGAGGTTCTTGATGCAGTGCGCCCGCTGCCACTGGACGTCAGCCCACTGCGCAGCGGTGACGTCGGCCCAGCCGGCCAGCCGGGTCCAGTCAGGCTCGACGAGCTGGCGGCGGCGGTAGGCGTAAGGCTGCTCGGTACTCATATCGAGGAGGATAGAGAAGGATCTGCGGTGAATCCACTTCTTCACCGTAAGATCTCCTGCACGATGCCCCGCCGGATCGATGGAAGGATCTTCTCGTGCCGCGCACCTCGCCGTCCTCCCCGGTCGGCCTGCACCGCGTCGTCGCGCCCGCCGGTGTGCTGCCCCAGGCGGCCCTGCAGCTCGACGCGGACCCGGAGCTGTGGCCCGACGAGTGCCGGATCGCCGTCGACACCCTCAACCTCGACGCGGCCTCGTACCGTCAGCTGGAGACCAAGCACGCAGGTGAGGGGGACGCCGTCCGGGCCGAGGTGCTCGAGATCGTGGCCGCCCGCGGCAAGATGCAGAACCCGGTCACCGGCTCCGGCGGGATGCTGATCGGGACGGTCGAGGAGGTCGGCCCGGCCTCGACCTTGGGCTTGGCGGTCGGGGACCGGGTCGCCAGCCTCGTCTCGCTCTCGCTGACCCCGCTCCGGATCACCGACGGTCTCGCCGGCTGGGACGGCCGGTCCGAGCAGGTACCCGCCCAGGGCACCGCGATCCTCTTCGGCCGGTCGATCGCCGCAGTCCTCCCCGGCGACCTCCCGCCGGCGCTTGCCATGATGGTGATGGACGTCTGCGGAGCCCCGGCGCTCACCGAGCGGATCGTCCGGCGCTACCTCGCCGAGGGCACCCAACCGTCGGTGGCCGTCATCGGGGGAGCGGGCAAGTCCGGCTCCCTCTCCCTCGTCGCTGCCCGGCAGGCCGGGGCGCGAGCCACGGTCGGGATCGTCCCGGTCACGCACGAGCGTGACGCGCTGACGTCCGCCTCGATCGCCGACCACGTCGCCGTCGCGGACGCGCGGGACCCGGTCGCGCTGGCTGCCGCCGTCGAGGGCGCCGTCGGCGGGGCCGCCGACATCACGGTCGTCTGCGTCGACGTCCCCGGGTGCGAGCATGGCGCGATCCTCGCCACCGCCGAGGGCGGCACGATCATCTTCTTCTCCATGGCGACCTCGTTCTCGG
>JANYIP010000275.1 GCA_025361995.1 Streptomycetales bacterium
AGGACCCGATCGCAACCGCGACAGGACAGCACCCTTCAGGAGGCACACCATGACCCACGACGAACTACTCTCCCTACCCCCGGTGCTCGACGTCCCCACCGCCGGCCGAGTCCTCGGGATCGGCCGATCCCTGGCCTACGAGCTCGTCCGCACCGGAGCCTGGCCAACGACGGTGGTCAGGGTCGGCAAGCTCATCAGAATCCCCACCGCACCCCTGCTCATGCTCCTGGACCGACCCCCGGGAGACGCCACGCTGCAGGGGTAATTGACGTCGCGCGGAGGCCAAGAGACCAATGGAAGTGTGGGAAAAGTGTGGGTAAGATCAACTTTTGTGATCTTCGAGTCGTCGCGCACCCGGTCTGACCTGGGGTTTTTCGAGTGCCCCCGGTAGGATTCGAACCTACGCTCCCGCCTCCGGAGGGCGATGCTCTATCCCCTGAGCTACGGGGGCTCGGAGGTCGCCAAGAGTACCAGGGGAGGAACCGGCGCCCGATGCATGATCCGCCGCTGGTCCTCGTCGTGGACGACACCGCCAACGTACGCGAGCTCATCCGGGTGAACCTTGCGCTGGAAGGCTTCGAGGTCCGGGTCGCGGTGGACGGCCAGGAGGCGTTGGACCTCGTCACAGAGCTGGCACCGGACCTGATCACGATGGACGTCGTCATGCCGCGCCTCGACGGGTTGGTCGCAGCGACCAGGCTCAAGGCGGACCCGGTCACCGCAGGCATCCCGATCGTGATGGTCACCGCCCGCGCCCAGACGGCCGACCGAGACAAGGGTCGCAAGGCGGGGGTCGACGCGTACATCACGAAGCCGTTCGAGCCGAGCGAGCTGGTCGCTACCGTCCGCAAACTGCTGGACGCGCGCCGATAGCCTTGACGGTATGACGCCCGCCCAGCTCGCCGACTCCGTGCTCGCCGCCGTCCGGGCGGCGCGAGCCTCCGGCGACCTCGTCGTGGACGACGCTGCGGTCCCCGGGCAGACGAAGGTCGAGCGGCCGAAGAACCGCGAGCACGGCGACTACGCAACCAACATCGCGATGCAGCTGGCGAAGCCTGCCGGTCGGCCGCCAGGGGAGGTCGCGGAGGCGATCGCGAAGCACCTGGCGACCACGCCGGGCGTGTCCAGGGTTGACGTCGCCGGCCCCGGCTTCCTCAACATCACCCTCGACGCGGCCGCCCAGGGAGAGATTGCGGCGCAGGTCGTCACCGCCGGTGCCACGTACGGACGGTCGGACGCCCTAGCCGGCCAGCGGGTCAACCTCGAGTTCATCTCGGCGAACCCGACCGGGCCGCTGCACCTGGGGCATACCCGTTGGGCGGCGGTCGGCGACGCGATGGGCCGGGTGATCGAGGCCGCGGGCGCGACCGTGGCGCGCGAGTTCTACATCAACGACCGCGGCATCCAGATGGACCGGTTCGGCGCATCGCTGGCGGCCGCCGCGACGGGCGAGCCGGTTCCCGAGGACGGCTACCAGGGCGCGTACATCGGCGACCTGGCGGCCGAGGTGGTCAAGGAGCACCCCGACTACGTAGACCTGCCTGAGCCACAGCGCATGGAGGCGTTCCGGGACGCCGGTTACGCGCTCCAGCTCGCCCAGCAGAAGGCCGTGCTGGACGGCTTCCGTACGCACTTCGACGTGTGGGCGTCCGAGCGGGCGATGCACGATTCGGGCGCGGTGGACCGAGGGCTGGCAAAGCTGCGTGAGCAGGGTCATGTCTTCGATGCCGACGGCGCGGTGTGGCTGCGTACGACGGACTTCGGGGACGACAAGGACCGGGTGCTGGTCAAGGCCGACGGTGCGCTGACCTATTTCGCGTCGGACACCGCGTACTACCTGGACAAGCGGGCCCGCGGCTTCGACGTCTGCATCTACCTGCTGGGCGCGGACCACCACGGGTACGTGAACCGGCTGCGCACGGTGGCTTCGTGCGCTGGCGACGACCCGGACTTCAACATCCAGGTGCTGATCGGGCAGCTCGTCAAGATCCTCAAGGACGGCGAGGAGGTCAAGCTCTCGAAGCGGGCCGGCGACATCGTGACCCTGGAGGAGTTCGTCGAGGAGGTCGGCGTCGACGCGGGCCGCTACACGCTGTGCCGCTATCCGGTCGACTCGCCGCTCACCCTCGACATCGCCGAGATGACGCTGCAGAAGGCCGAGAACCCGGTCTTCTACGTTCAGTACGCCCATGCACGCATCTCGTCGGTGATCCGCAACGCCGCGGACCTGGGACTGGTCGCGACGCTGGACGGCTTCGACGCGGGACTGCTGGAGCACGAGCGGGAGGGGGACCTGCTCGGCAAGCTGGCCGAGTTTTCCCGGGTGGTGGCAAGCGCCGCCGAGCTGCGCGAGCCGCACCGGGTGGCGCGGTTCCTGGAGGAGCTGGCCGGGACGTACCACCGCTTCTACGACGGGTGCCGGGTGCTGCCGATGGGCGACGAGGCGGTGACCGACCTCAACCGGGCGAGGCTGCTGCTCTGCGCCGCGACCCGGCAGGTGCTGGCCAACGGGCTCGACCTGCTCGGTGTCAGCGCGCCCGAGCGGATGTAGCCGGTGCGCGCCCACCCGGCCGGTCCGCGGCACGGCGACCAGCTGCACGACGCCGTTCCGCTCGCGCCGGCCGCGGACCTGAACACCCTCGACCCGGCAGTGTGGGCGAGTGGCGTCGATCGCGACCCAGCGGGCGTGCTGCGGATCGCTGGTCAGGACGTCCGCGACCTGGCGTCCGAGTTCGGGACGCCGGCCTTCTTCCTGGATGAGGCAGACTTCCGGGCCCGCTGCCGCGCGTTCCGCGAGGCGTTCGCCGGCGGCGACATCTACTACGCGTCCAAGGCATTTCTGACGACGACGGTGGCCCAGTGGATCGCCGAGGAGGGAGTCGGTCTGGACGTAGCGACTGGCGGCGAGCTCGCGGTCGCGCTGCGCGCCGGCTTCCCGGCGGAGCGGATCCTGCTGCACGGCAACAACAAGTCGACTGCTGAGCTCGCGGCGGCCCTCGATGCCGGGGTCGGCCGGATCGTGCTGGACTCGTTCACCGAGATCGCCCGGCTCGGCTTCCTCGCCGACGAGAAAGGCCTGCGACCCAAGGTGCTGGTCCGGGTCACCGTCGGCGTCGAGGCGCACACGCACGAGTTCATCGCGACCGCGCACGAGGACCAGAAGTTCGGCTTCTCGCTGATTGGCGACTCGATTGGCGACTCGATCGGCGGCTCGATCGGCGGTTCGACCGGCGGCGACGCGGCCGAGGCGGTCCGCCGGGTGCTGGCCCTCGACCAGCTGGAACTGGTGGGCCTGCACTCGCACATCGGCTCGCAGATCTTCGACACGGCCGGCTTCGAGGTGGCCGCACACCGGGTGGTCGGGCTCGCGGCGCAGATTCGGGACGAGCACGGGGTCGAGCTGTCGGAGCTCAACCTGGGCGGGGGGCTGGGCATCGCGTACGTCACCGGAGACGACCCTGCCGACCTGGCCGCAGTGGCGGCGTCGCTGCGGGGGATCGTCGAGCACGAGGCCACCGGGTGCGGCCTGGCCGTACCGCGGATCGCGGTCGAGCCCGGGCGGGCGATCGTCGGCCCGACCACGTTCACCCTGTACGAGGTGGGCACGGTCAAGGACGTCGAGTACGCCACCGGCCTGCACCGGTCGTACGTCAGCGTCGACGGCGGGATGAGCGACAACATCCGGACCGCGCTGTACGACGCGGAATACACGGTGGTGCTGGCGTCGCGGTCGTCCTTCGCGCCGCCGCGGCTGTCGCGGGTGGTCGGGCGGCACTGCGAGAGCGGCGACGTGGTTGTCAAGGACACGTGGCTGCCTGCCGACGTCGTCCCAGGGGACCTGCTGGCCGTCGCCGCGACCGGCGCGTACTGCCGGGCGATGGCCTCCAACTACAACGTGGTCGGCCGGCCACCCGTCGTCGCTGTCGGTCGTGGCGGGAACCAGGTGCTCCTTCGCCGCGAGACGGTCGACGACCTGCTGGCCCTCGACATGGGCAGTCGAGCGTGAGCCGGACCCTGAGCTGGTGATCTGAGCTGTTGATCACCGGCACGGTAAGGTCAGGGCACACACACCAAAGGAGATCGGGTCATGGGCGCGCAGCCGCTCCGCATCGCGTTGCTGGGCTGTGGAGTGGTCGGCAGCGAGGTCGTCCGGCTCCTGGGCTCCCAAGGCGAGGATCTTGCGGCCCGGATCGGCGCCCCGCTCGAGCTCGTCGGAGTCGGCGTCCGTGACGTGTCAGCTCCCCGCCGGGTCACCGTGCCGCCCGACCTGCTCACCGACGACCTCGGCTCGCTGGTCGTCCGGCAGGACGTCGACGTCGTGGTGGAGCTCATCGGCGGTATCGAGCCGGCCCGGACGCTGCTCATGCAGGCGATCCGGCGCGGGGCAAGCGTGGTCACCGCGAACAAGGCGCTGCTCGCCGAGCACGGCGCCGAGCTGTACTCCGCTGCCGACGAGGCTGGCGTCGACCTCTACTACGAGGCGTCGGTCGCCGGGGCGATCCCGCTGCTGCGGCCGCTGCGCGAGAGCCTCGCCGGCGACAACGTCAACCGCGTCCTGGGCATCGTCAACGGGACCACCAACTACATCCTGACCAAGATGGACGAGACCGGGGCGAGCTTCGCCGACGCCCTGGCGGAGGCGCAGGCGCTCGGCTACGCCGAGGCCGACCCGACCGCGGACGTCGAGGGGTACGACGCGGCAGCCAAGGCTGCGATCCTGGCCGGGCTCGCGTTCCACACCCGGGTGACGCTGTCCGACGTGTACCGCGAAGGCATCACCGCGGTCAGCGCCGGTGACGTGGCCACCGCTCAGGCGATGGGGCACGTCATCAAGCTGCTGGCGATCTGCGAGCGCTCGACGGACGGCCGCGGCGTCTCGGTCCGGGTGCACCCGGCGATGATCCCGCTGACGCACCCGCTGGCCGGGGTCCGCGAGGCGTACAACGCAGTGTTCGTCGAGTCCGAGGCGGCCGGGCAGCTCATGTTCTACGGGCGTGGCGCCGGTGGTTCGCCCACCGCGTCGGCGGTGCTCGGCGACCTCGTCGCGGTCGGCCGCAACCGGCTCTCCGGCGGGCGTGGGCCGCGGGAAAGCGCCTACGCCGACCTCGAGGTCCGGCCGCTCGGCGAGGCGTTCACCCGCTACTACATCGGCATCGACGTCGCGGACAAGGCAGGTGTGCTCGCCACGGTTGCTCAGACGTTCGCCGCCCACGACGTGTCGATCGAGACGCTGCGCCAGGACGGTCGCGGGGATGCCGCAGCCCTGCTGGTCGTCACGCACAAGGCCACCGAGGCGGCACTGGCCGGGGTGGTGGAGGACCTGCGCGCACTCGACGTCGTACGTGCCGTTGCGTCCGTGATGAGGGTGGAGGGCGAGTGATCATGTCCGACCAGCTCATGCACGAGGCCGGTCGCCGGACACACCAGTGGCGCGGGGTGATCGAGGAGTACCGGGACCGCCTCCCGGTCAGCGACGCGACGCCGGTCTTCACCTTGCGTGAGGGGGGTACTGCCCTGATCCCAGCGCCGCGGCTGTCCGAGATCACCGGCTGCTCGGTCCATCTGAAGGTCGAGGGGGACAACCCGACCGGCTCGTTCAAGGACCGCGGTATGACGGTGGCGATCAGCAAGGCAGCCGAGGAGGGCGCGCGGGCGGTCATCTGCGCCTCCACCGGGAACACCAGTGCCTCGGCTGCCGCGTACGCCGTGCGGGCCGGCATGGTCTGTGCCGTGCTCGTACCGCAGGGCAAGATCGCCCTCGGCAAGCTCTCCCAGGCACTCGCCCACGGCGCGACGCTGCTGCAGGTCGAGGGCAACTTCGACGACTGCCTGACGCTGGCCCGAGACCTGGCCGCGAGCTACCCGGTGGCGCTCGTCAACAGCGTCAACCCCTACCGGATCGAGGGGCAGAAGAGCGCCGCGTTCGAGATCGTGGACGCCCTCGGCGACGCCCCGGACATCCACTGCCTCCCGGTCGGGAACGCCGGCAACATCACGGCCTACTGGAAGGGCTTCGGCGAGTACGCCGCCGACGGCACCTCGAGCCGCCGGCCCCGGATGTGGGGGTTCCAGGCGGCCGGGTCCGCACCCATCGTGAACGGGGCGCCGGTGCCTAAGCCGTCGACGATCGCCACCGCGATCCGAGTCGGCAACCCAGCCTCCTGGCAGCAGGCGCTGGCGGCCCGGGACGAGTCGGGTGGCCAGATCCACGCGGTCACCGACCGGCAGATCCTGCGTGCCTACCGGATGCTGGCGGCAAGCGAGGGGGTGTTCGTCGAGCCGGCCTCGGCAGCCTCGGTGGCCGGCCTGCTTCAGTCGCACGCTGCTGGGCTGCTCGACCCAGGACAGGTCGTGGTGTGCACCGTGACCGGCCACGGCCTTAAGGACCCGCAGTGGGCGATCGACGGTGCGCCGACGCCACGTACCGTCGCGGTCGACGCCCGCGCGACGGCCCAGCTGCTCGGCCTGGCGGACTGATGGCGGTCGCCGGTACGCAGGCCGCCAGACTGCCGCGAGGACAGGCGCGCTCGGCCACCTTCCGGGCCGCACCGGTCCGCGTGCGGGTGCCCGCGACGAGCGCGAACCTGGGGCCCGGCTTCGACGCCTGCGGCCTCGCCCTCGGGCTCTACGACGACGTGGTGGTCCAGGTGACCGAGTCCGGCGTGGACTGCCAGGTGGCCGGCGAGGGCGCCGACAAGGTGGCCACCGGCGAGCGGAACCTGATCGTCAAGGCGTTGCGTGCCACCTTCACCCTGCTCGGCGGGCAGCCCCGCGGGCTGGCCCTGCGGTGCGCCAACAGGATCCCGCACGGTCGCGGCCTCGGGTCGAGCGCCGGCGCCATCGTGGCCGGCGTGCTCGCAGCCCGCGGACTCGTGGTCGGCGGCAACGAGCGACTGGACGACCTCGGCGTGCTGCGGCTCGCGGCCTCGATCGAGGGGCACCCGGATAACGTGGCTGCCTGCCTCCTCGGCGGCTACACGATCGCCTGGAGCGACGCCGAGGGAGTACGAGCGCTCGCCCTGCCCGTCGCGGCTTCTGTCGTACCCGTTGTCTTCGTGCCGTCCACTCAGGTGCCCACCACCAGGGCCCGTCGGCTGCTTCCGGAGCAGCTGCCGTTCGCCGATGCCGCGCGCTCCGCCGGCCGGGCAGCCCTGCTCACTGCCGCGATCGGGAGCCGGCCTGACCTCCTCCTCCCGGCCACCGAGGATCGGCTCCACCAGCAGTACAGAGCGGCGGTGATGCCGAGGTCTGCCGCGCTCGTCGATCAGCTGCGTACGGCCGGGGTGGCGGCAGTGATCTCCGGTGCCGGGCCGACAGTCCTTGCGCTGACCGACGCGGGTTCGGCCGAACGGGTGGTTGCGCAGGTCCCGCGCGGTTGGAGCGTGCACCGGCTCGAGGTCGAGCCGACCGGCGCCGTGCTGCTTCCGCTCTGATCCTCCAGGCGGATCCCGCCGGCCAGGTTTGGCCCGACGGGAAGGGTGGAGCCCCGAGTGGTGTTACTGTTGCATCGCATCAGAAGCCCATCGGGCCGGTGCTCCACCGCTACCCCCTTTTTGTCGGCCGAACTCCTGGCCTGAGTCGGGTAGTTCACGAACCTGCGGAGCCCGCATTCAGAGCCTGGTTGCTCTCACTATCCCGCTCCTCGAAGGACACTCTTAAGTGAGCGACACAAGCACAGACGTCGTCGACGCACGACCGGCCACCAGCTCCACCGCCGAGTCCCCGTCCGACTCCCAAGCAAGTCTCACCAGCGCCCCGCCCACCGCGGCCGACTCGAAACCACGTCGCAAGCCGGCGGGGCTGAACGGCATGGTGCTAGCCGAGCTCCAGCAGGTCGCCTCTGGGCTGGGAATCTCCGGCACCGGAAAGCTGCGCAAGGGTGCCCTCATCGAGGCCATCAGCGCCGCTCAGAATGGCGGAGGTGGCGGCGCGCCAGCCTCGACGATTCAGGCAGCTCAGGCACCTCAGGCAGCTCAGGTAGCTCAGGTAGCTCAGGCAGAGTCCGGTCCGGGTACCGAGCGCGCCGAACGGCCGCCGCGGTCCGAGCGTCCCGCACGTACCGATCAGAACGAGCGCAGCGAGCAGTCCGAGCCGGTCTCGGGCGAGGCAGGTTCCGCTGGGCAGGGCGCCGGCAACGGCGTCTCGGCGCAGTCGGGTGACCGTCCGCCGCGCAACCGTGACCAGCGCCCGCCGCGCGAGCAGCGCGATCGCCAAACTGGTCAGGGGCAAACTGGTCAGGGGCAGGGTGGCCAGCCGAATCAGAGCGGCCAGAACTCCGGCGGTCAGAACAACCGCACCGAGGGCGGCCAGAATTCAGGGACGCAGGGCGGCCAGAACTCCGGGACGCAGGGCGGTCAGGGTCAGAACCGGCCGTACTACGACGACGACGACGGCACCGGTCGGCGCCGCCGTCGTGGCCGCAACCGCGAGCGCCGCCCCGGTGTCCGTGAGCGGGGCACCGAGCGCTTCGGCAGCGAGGCGGAGCCCGTCATCGGCGAGGACGACGTCCTCGTCACGGTCAGCGGCATCGTCGACGTGCTCGACAACTACGCGTTCGTCCGAACCACCGGCTACCTGCCGGGACCGAACGACGTCTACATCACCCTCGCCCAGGTCCGGAAGTACGGGCTCCGCAAGGGTGACGCTGTTGCTGGCGCGGTCAAGCAGGTCAAGGACGGCGAGCGGCGCGACAAGTTCAACGCTCTCGTGCGGCTGGACTCGGTCAACGGCCTCGACCCCTCGGCGGCCCTGAACCGCCCGGACTTCAACAAGTTGACCCCGCTCTACCCGCAGGACCGCCTGCGGCTCGAGAGCGACCCGATTAACCTCACCGCTCGGGTCATCGACATCGTCGCCCCGATCGGGAAGGGGCAGCGCGGCCTCATCGTGTCGCCCCCGAAGGCTGGCAAGACCATGGTGCTCCAGGCCATCGCCAACGCGATCAGCCTGAACAACCCCGAGGTGCACCTCATGGTGGTGCTCGTCGACGAGCGTCCTGAAGAGGTCACCGACATGCAGCGCTCGGTCAAGGGTGAGGTCATCGCCTCCACCTTCGACCGGCCGGCCGAGGACCACACAGTGATCGCGGAGCTCGCCATCGAGCGGGCCAAGCGGCTGGTCGAGCTAGGTCACGACGTGGTCGTGCTGCTCGACTCGATGACCCGGCTCGGGCGTGCGTACAACCTGGCGGCTCCGGCGTCGGGTCGGATCCTGTCCGGTGGTGTCGACTCGAGCGCGCTGTACCCGCCCAAGCGGTTCTTCGGTGCCGCCCGGAACATCGAGGACGGCGGCTCTCTCACAGTCCTGGCGACGGCCCTGGTCGAGACCGGCTCGAAGATGGACGACGTGATCTTCGAGGAGTTCAAGGGCACCGGCAACATGGAGCTCAAGCTCGACCGCAAGTTCGCGGACAAGCGAGTCTTCCCGGCAGTCGACGTCGACCCGTCGGGCACCCGCAAGGAAGAGCTGCTGATGTCCGCCGAGGAGCTCGCGAT
>JANYIP010000294.1 GCA_025361995.1 Streptomycetales bacterium
GCCGGCGATGAGGCCGGCCATGAACGTGCCGTGCCCGAAGGTGTCGAGGTAGGCGGTGTTAGGTGACTGCGACTCGAAGGACAGGTCGGGACCGTTGACGACCTGTGCGGGGTCGGCGAGCCCTTCGACAGGGGTGACGCCGGAGTCGATCAGGGCGACGTCCACTCCCTGACCGGTGTAGCCGTTGTCCCAGGCGTCGTGCGCGCCGACCAGGTCGGCCGCGTTGAAGATGGAGTTGGGGTCGGACTTGGAGTCGTACGACCCGGACTCGAGTTGCACCGGTCCGTCCGGGGTGACCTCGGCGACCCGAGGGTCGCGTGCCATGACGGCGGCCAGACCGGCGGGCAGCGGTACGACGACGGCGTCGATCAGCGCGATGGTGCTGTCGATGTGCGCCCCGAGGCGCCGGAGCTCTGCGGTCACCGCGGGGAGCTGGTGCTGGTTGGCCCTGACCACGTACCGGGCGGAGGGGCCGGTCACCGGCGCCGCGCTCGTACGGACGGTCGTCGGACGTGAGGTGGTGGCGGCGCCTGCGGTACTGGCGGCGGCCGTGAAGGATGCCATCACAGCGACCGAGAGCCCGCCGATGGCCAGCGCCCGGCTCGCGCGCCTGCGCATCTGCCCGCGGATCCAGGTCTCCCCGGGATGAGCCTGTGCGGGCCCCCGGCTTTCCCCCGAAAAAGAATGCGAACTCAAGACAGGTCCCCCCTGTCCGCACCGGCCAACCGGCTGGTGCGTCTGTGCCTTCGCGAGTCGCTCCCCAGCGTCTCTCGCGAAGCTGAACTCCTGGCCGCTGTCGGGCTGACTGCGGACGGTGTTCCCTCCGCCACGAACGGTGGTGGACAGGAACGTTCTGCGCCAGTGGCAGGGCGGCGGGTTCACCCGCTCGGCCTATCTGGTTACGCCGAGCGGTGGACCGCTTCCAGAAGGAGCTGGGCCACGTCGCGTACCTGCACCTGGTCGGCTTGGTCGCGATCGCCCTGCAGCGAGCCGACGCCGTCACTGATCATGACCCGGCAGAACGGGCAGCCGACAGCGATCGTGGCTGCGCCGGTGCCGATCGCCTCCTCGGTGCGCTCGGTGTTGACACGCTTGCCGATCTTCTCTTCCATCCACATGCGTGCTCCGCCCGCGCCGCAGCAGAAACCGCGGTCGGCGTTGCGCGGCATCTCGGTGAAGGCGAGCCCGGTCGCACCGATGAGCTCGCGCGGAGGGGTGTAGACCTTGTTGTGCCGGCCGAGGTAGCACGGGTCGTGGTAGGTCACGGTGGGCGCCGGACCTGCTGCCCCGGCTGGGCCGCCGATCGGCGCCACCGGGGTCAGCCTGCCCTCTCGGACCAGCTTGTTGAGCAGCTGGGTGTGGTGGACCACCTCGTAGCTGCCGCCGAGCTGCGGGTACTCGTTCTTGAGGGTGTTGAAGCAGTGCGCGCAGGTGGCGACGATCTTCGTCGCGCCGACCTCGCCGAGCGTCTCCACGTTCTGCGCGGCGAGCATCTGGAAGAGGAACTCGTTGCCGGAGCGCCGCGCGGAGTCCCCGGTGCAGGTCTCGCCCTCGCCGAGGACGGCGAAGCTGACCCCGGCCAGGTGCAACAGCTCGGCGACGGCCTGGGTGGTCTTCTTCGCCCGGTCCTCGTACGCGCCGGCGCAGCCGACCCAGAAGAGCCACTCGATACCGGCCATCGACCCGGCGCTGCCGTCCAGGACGGTGACCTCGAAGGGCAGGTCGGCGGCCCAGTCGAGCCGGGCGGAGGAGTTCATCCCCCACGGGTTGCCCTTGGTCTCCATGTTCTTGAAGAGTCCGTTCAGCTCGGCCGGGAACTCCGACTCGATCATCACCTGGTAGCGACGCATGTCGACGATGTGGTCGATGTGCTCGATGTCGACCGGGCACTGCTCGACGCACGCACCGCAGGTCGTGCAGGACCACAGGACGTCGGGGTCGATCACGCCGCCGCCGACCGCGAGGCCGTGGTCGTCGAAGGTGCTGGGGCCGACCAGCGGGCGCTCCGCCTCGGCCTTCGCGGCGTCGGGGACCTCGGCCAGCGCAGCCTCGTCGGCTCCCTCCCCGCCGGCCAGCAACCACGGCGCCTTGGCGAAGGTGTGGTCGCGCAGGCCCATGATCAGCAGCTTGGGGGACAGCGGCTTGCCGGTGTTCCAGGCCGGGCACTGGGACTGGCAGCGCCCGCACTCCGTACAGGTGGCGAAGTCGAGGATGCCCTTCCAGGTGAAGTCCTCGACCTTGCCGCGGCCGAAGGTGTCGTCGTCGCCCGGGTCCTCGAAGTCGATCTTCTTGGCGCCGGTGTACATCGGCAGCAGCGGGCCGAGCGCGTTGGGGCGGCGGGAGAAGAAGATGTTGAGCGGCGCCAGGAAGATGTGCAGGTGCTTGGAGTAGACGACGAGCACCAGGAAGCCGAGGACGACACCGAGCTGGGCGAGGATCCCGGTGGTCTCGATCGCGTCGAGTGCGGTCCGGCTCAGCGGGTGCAGGAGATCAGCGGCCCACTGCGACGCGAAGGCCCCGGACTTGTACGGGAAGTTGCCCGTGTTGATCTGGGCGCCGCGGTAGAGCAGCAGGGTCCAGATCACGTTGAAGATCATGAAGAGGACGAGCCAGGCGGCGCCGGTGTGCGAGCCGAAGAACCGTGAGCGGCGCCCCTCGGTGCTCGGGTTCGCTCGTACTCGGATGATCGTGAAGACGACCAGCGCGAGGACCACCGCGACCGCGAAGAAGTCCTCGAGGGCGCCGAGGATCGGCCAGGTTCCGATCAGCGGGATGTGGAAGTCCCGCTGGAACAGGGCGCCGTAAGCCTCGAGGATCGTCAGGGCGAGGACCTGGAAGCCCCAGAACGTGAAGAAGTGGGCCAGGCCTGGGACCGACCAGCGCAAGAGCTTGCGCTGGCCGAACACCTCGACGGCTTCGGCCTGGACAGAGGCCCGCGGATCCGGCACCCGGCCGCCGAGCGGCTGGCCGAGGCGGGCGATCTTGTACAGCGTCAGCAGGCGGCGCCCGGCGATCGCAGCCGCGACGACCGTGAAGAGCAGGCCGAGGGTGAGGCGGACGACCACTGCGACCTCCGTGGGTGTCTGGCGAGTCCGCCGCAGCGTAGCCCCAGCGTGTCGAGGGTGCGACGCAGGGTGGCCGAGTTGCATTTTGGCGAGGGACGCAGCATAGTTGAGTGCGTTAGACTCAACTCACTTGCGTAAGGCGGTAGTCAGCATGGCTCGAGCAGTAGGAATCGACCTCGGTACGACGAACTCGGTCGTCTCGGTCCTGGAGGGCGGCGAGCCCACCGTCATCGCGAACTCCGAGGGCGCGCGTACGACGCCGTCGGTCGTGGCGTTCGCCAAGAACGGCGAGGTCCTTGTCGGCGAGGTCGCCAAGCGGCAGGCGGTCACCAACGTGGATCGCACGATCCGTTCGGTGAAGCGCCACATGGGCACGGACTGGAAGGTCAGTGTCGACGGGAAGGACTTCACCCCCCAGCAGATCAGCGCCTTCGTCCTGCAGAAGCTCAAGCGGGACGCAGAGAGCTACCTCGGCGAGACCGTCTCCGACGCCGTGATCACCGTTCCGGCGTACTTCAACGACGCCCAGCGCCAGGCCACCAAGGAGGCCGGCGAGGTCGCGGGTCTCAACGTGCTGCGCATCGTCAACGAGCCCACCGCGGCCGCGCTGGCATACGGGCTGGACAAGGGCGACAAGGAGCAGACCATCCTCGTGTTCGACCTCGGCGGTGGCACGTTCGACGTGTCGCTGCTCGAGATCGGTGACGGCGTGGTCGAGGTCAAGGCGACCTCCGGCGACAACCACCTCGGCGGCGACGACTGGGACCAGAAGGTCGTCGACTACCTGGTGACCCAGTTCAAGAACGGCCACGGCGTCGACCTGTCCAAGGACAAGATGGCGCTGCAGCGGCTCCGCGAGGCGGCCGAGAAGGCCAAGATCGAGCTGTCCACGGTCACCGAGACCACGATCAACCTGCCCTACATCACGGCCAGCGCCGAGGGCCCGCTGCACCTGGACGAGAAGCTCAGCCGTTCGCAGTTCCAGCAGATGACCTCGGACCTGCTCGACCGCTGCAAGGCCCCGTTCGCCAACGTCATCAAGGACGCCGGCATCACCGTCGCGGGCATCGACCACGTCGTGCTCGTCGGTGGCTCCACCCGGATGCCTGCCGTCGTGGACCTCGTGCGCGACCTGACCGGCGGCAAGGAGCCCAACAAGGGCGTCAACCCCGACGAGGTCGTCGCGGTGGGCGCCGCGCTGCAGGCCGGCGTCATCAAGGGCGAGGTCAAGGACGTCCTGCTGCTCGACG
>JANYIP010000234.1 GCA_025361995.1 Streptomycetales bacterium
CGTGGAGGGGAAGCGGGGAGATCGTCGGCGCCACCCGGCCGAGCGGGTGCAGGCGCACGGGATGGTCGACGTCGGCCTTGGCGAGCTGCAGGTGGCGACCGTCGCGGGTCAGGCCTCGCCCTGGCCGTGCAGGGACCGACGAGGCCAGCGCCCGGCCGACCTCGGAGTCCGCCGGATCACCGAGCCGCAGCTCGAACCGGGTGGAGATCGCGTCGAGCAGGGCGGGGCGTACGTCGAGCCAGCGTCCGACGGCCAGCGCGAGGTGGATCCGCAGGGCGGGGCCGGTGGTCGCGAGCTCGACCAGCAGGGCCTCAGCCTCGGAGTGCTCGACCCGGAGCTGACCGAGGTTGTCGACCAGGAGCAGGACGTGCGGGTGCCCTGCGATGACCGCCGGTCCTCGGGCGCGGAGCAGGCTCGCGCGCTCGTGGGCGAGGTGGCTGACCTCAGCCAGAACTCGTTGTACAGCCTCGGGTTCATGCCGCGCCGCCACCGCGCCGACGTGCGGAAGGATCGTCATCTCGGAGAGTCCTCCGCTGCCCAGGTCGATCCCGTACACGTGCAGCTCGCTGGGATCAAGCCCGGCAGCCAAGGACTGCACAAGGGTGCGCAGGAAGGTGGACCGACCGGACCCGGCGCCGCCCGCCACCGCGACGTGACCAGCGCCGTGGAGATCGACGACGAACGGGACCTGGCGCTGCCGTTCCGGCTCGTCCACCAGCCCGACCTCGGCGCGCAGCGGCGCCGTGGCGACGTCGTCATCCCTGGTTGGTGACACGAGCCGGAGCGTGTGAGGCAGCGGAGGTGTCCACACCTGACGCGCCCGACCGGGATAGCGCTGGGTCAGCTCCGCGACCAGTACGGCCAGGTCAGTGGGCGCCCCGGGTGCGTGCGGGGCCTCGTCCTCGGTCGGTGCCTGTGTCGGTCTCGAGGAGGCAAGGTCGAAGGGCCAGGCGAACGGGCTCTGCTCGGTGGGCTGCTCGCTGGGCTGCCCGCTGGTGAGGTCGGTCCGTGTGGGCAGGCTGGTGATGGCCGCCCGGAACCGGGTCATCACGGTGTCGACCTTGAAGTACCCCAGACCGGGGACAGCAGGCAGGTCGTGCGCCGCAGCCGACCCAAGCACAGCGATCGACTCGCCCGCGGTGAACGCCTGCAGACCGATCCGGTAGCGCAAGTGGGACTCCAGCCCGCGCAGCCGACCCTCGTCCAGCCGCTGCGACGCGAGCAGGAGGTGGACACCGAGCGACCGGCCGAGCCGACCGATCTGGATGAACGTGTCGAGGAAGTCCGGTCGGGCGGCGAGCAGCTCGGCGAACTCGTCGACGACCACCACGAGGTACGGCAACGGCTCCGCGCCAGCCACCCGCGCTGCCACCTGGTACGTACGGATCGAGGCGTGACCGCTCGTGCCGAGGACGCGCTGACGCCGCTCGAGCTCGCCACCCAGCGCCGCCTGCGCGCGGTCGATCATCGCGACGTCGTCTGCGAGGTTGGTGATCATGCCGGCGGTGTGCGGCAGCCCCGCGAGCTCGGCGAAGGCTGCGCCGCCCTTGAAGTCGATGAGCAGCGTGGTCAGCACCTCGGGGGAGTGCCGGGCGACGAGCCCGGCGACGAACGTGCGCAGCAGCTCGGACTTGCCGGAGCCGGTGGCGCCGACCAGGATCCCGTGCGGCCCCTGCCCGCCGGCCGCGGCCTCCTTGATGTCCAGCACGACCGGACGGCCGTGGTCGTCGCGCCCGACCGGACTGGCGAGGAGCCGGTCGCCAGACTCCTCCAGCAGGTCGATCAGCCGGACGGCACCCGCCGCGAGGCTGCCCGCCTGGCCGCGGGCGAGGCGGGCTGGGGCTAGCCATCGGGCGAGCTCGTCGGCTGCGGCCACGTCGACGTGCTCCGGGAGGACTCCTGCGCTCGCGGTCGCTCCTGGGCCGGACACCCGGTACGTGCAGGTCCGGTCGGCGTCGAGGTCGACGCGAGCCGAGCACGCTGCGGGGACTGACTTGTCGTCAGGGCACAGGGCGACCACGGTGATGCCGAGCCGGATGCCCTCCGTCAGAGCCTGGTCGAGACCCGGAGTCGCAGCGATCTGCGAACCGGGTTCATAGCCGTCGACGACGACGGCGACCCAGGGCTGACCTGGCGCGACGTCGAAGCCGTCAGGTTGCCCGCGCTCCCGCCGGCGGTCCCGTCGCTCGCTCCTGGCCGTGACCAGCTGGCCGAGGCGGGCGGCGAAGTCAGCGTGGTCGACCGTGAACACTTGCTGTCTGCCGCGTTCGACAGACGGCTCGTCTGCCCTGTGCGGCAACCACTTCGTCCACTCCCAGGTGGCAGCTGACTCGGGCGGCACCCAACCCATGACGCAGACTTCGCCCGGTGGTTGGAAGGTGGCCAGGTCGGCGACCCAGGCGGCGACCATCGCCTGCGTCGTGACACGGTCGCCGACGACGGCGACCGACGACAGCGACGCCAACGGCAACAGCACTACGGCTCCTTGCAGAGTGCTGGCGGTACGTGCCGTGGCTTCGGCCTGGTCGGCGAGCTCACGGTCAGTCTCCGAGCTGCGGTTGACCCCGGTGGGGGCTGCCACGGTGACCAGTGCCGGGACGTCGCCGAGTCCCAGCCGTACCCAGCCGAAATCCGCGTCGACGGGCCTGCGCTCCCAGAGCGCGCCGGCGTCCGCAGCGATCCGGAGCAGCTCTCGGTTCGGCGGATACAGACCCTCGAGGGCCGCCCGCTGGATCGCCGCGGCCTCGCTGGCCTGCATCCGGACCGACTCGAGATGACCCAGGTATGCGGTTCGTCGTCGCTCGCGACGGTTGCGCTCCCGGCGGCGAGCCGCACGGCGCGCAAGGATCGTGCCGCCGACCGAGGTTCCGACCGCGAGCATGGCCATCGCGAGGTACAGGACGTTGTGGACCACCACCGCGAAGGCAACGGCCGAGAACGAGGCGAGCAGCGGCAGCACAGCGGCCCAGACCCCGGGCTGGTCGGGGTCGGCGGCCTCGGGCGCGGCGACGAGCTGGAGCTGGGCCGCCGCCGGCAGGTCGGGGAACGACCGCTCGGGCCGGTGCACGTCGATCGCGTCCTCCCTCAGGCTCGAGTTGTCCACAGGAACGAAAGTCGATCTTGTGCGACAGGGTGTTCATGATCTTTTCTACCTGACATCACCGATCCACCCGGATCTGTGTCCACAGGAAGGTTCTGGTCATGTCCGCAGGTTTGATCAAGGTTTCGCCCGAGCAGCTCTCCGGGGTCGCGAGCCAGCTCCGCGGTGGTTCGAGCAGCATCGAGGGCACGCTCGGCCAGCTCGCCGGGAACGTCGCACCGCTGGGTGCGGACTGGGCGGGCGTCGCCCAGGTCCGCTTCCAGCAGCTCTGGGACCAGTGGCAGACGGCGTCCCGCCAGCTGCAGCAGGCTCTCGCCGAGATCGCCGTCCTGATGCAGGGTGCCGCCTCCGACTACGAGGCCAACGAGCAGTCCGTCGCGTCACGATTCGGCCGGTGAAGGGCGACCTCTCGCTGCGGGTCTACCCGCCTGCGGTCGTCGACAGCGCACGAGTGGCGCGGACTGCGGCCCAGGTGGCTCTCGAGCTGGGCGGGGGACTTCGGTCCCTCGCCCAGGGACCGGTGGCATTCCTACCGACGGCGGGCGCGGCTTTCGCCCGCCTGCACACGGCCTGGTTCGGCGAGCTCGACCGCATTGCGACGACCGTCTCGGACCTCGGCGACCGCGCCGAGCAGGCCGCCGCGGACTACGTGCTGACCGACCGCACCGCGGGCGGCCTCACCGGGAGCGGGTGAGCCGGTGACGACCAGCGTGGTCGATGTACGCGTCGTGGTGCCGCAGGTCGAGCTGCCCCGTGCGGACCCGTTCGAGGTACGCCGGATCGGGGCCTTCTTCGGGACAGCCTCGCAGTCTTTTGCGGAGCTCGGCTGGCGGCTCGGTGCCTCCTGCGAGGAGCTGACCGCTGGACTCAGCTGGTGCGGCCCGGCGTCCTCGGCGTACGTGAGCGAGTCCAACGAGCAGCGGACGTGGCTCGACAACGCGGCGGCCGCCTTCGAGCTTGCCGGTTCCGCGTGCCAGTCGTACGCCGACGAGGTGGAGCGCGCCCAGCTCGTCGCTCAGCGCGCGGAGGCGGGCGCCGCCGACCTGTCTGCGGAACGGGCCCGGCTCGTCGATCGGATCCGTCAGGTCGATGCCGAGCTCGCTGCCAGCACCACCGGGGCCGGCGGCCCTGTCGGTGTCTTTACCGCTGTGGGCGACCACGCCGCCGAGGTGCGCCAGCTCCAGACCTGGGCCAACCGCCTGGCTCAGGACGCGACGTCGCTGCAGACCTCGCTCGGTCAGGTCGAGGAGTCGTGCCGAGACGCCGACGCGAGGGCGTCTGCGGCCTTTGAGCACGTCTCCTCGATGACGATGGCCGCGCGAGTGGCTGCCGCCAGGGCAGCCGCGCCGCCGCCTCCCCGGCACGAGGACGGCAGCGTCGGCTCACGCATCGGAGGCTTCTTCTCCGCCTTGCGCGACGACGTGACCGTCCCCATCGGCTTCGCCGCTGGGCTGGTGGGCCTCAACGGCGGCGTGGCCGACAACTGGTCCGCCCTCGGCTCAGGCCTGGCCCATGACGTCACGCACCCAGTCGACCTCATCGAGGCGCTGGCCGATTCCGACGACATCCAGGACGGCAACTGGGGTCACTGGCTCGGCACCATCGGCCCCGGAGTGATCGCGACCGTGGCCACCGCCGGCGGATACGCGGCCGCCAAGACCGCCACCGAGCTGGCCGCGCTCGAACGCGAGCAGGCAGTGGCAGCCGAAGTCCAGCGGCTGCTGGACGAGGGGGACGCCGCCACGATGGCGGCGTACATCGCCTCCAACGGCGGACGCGACAGCTCGCGTCTCATCCCTGGCGGCGGCCTGCTCGCCCATGACCTCGCCGGCGGCCACGGCTTGGAAAAGCATGTGGCCATGACGTTCGATCAGCTGAAGCAACGATTCCGCGATGAGAAATGGATCGTGGTGGCGTCGACGTTCACCGACCGTGCGACAGCGGAGCTCGTCATCGGAGATCTGCTCGACTCCCATGCCACGGATATTGACATCTGGCTAGATAGCTGGCGGCGCGATCCCTTGTCCGTGAAGGGCGAGTTCGAGCTTGAGCAGCCGATGGGTCGGCCCATCGGATTCCTGCTCAAACGCAAGGGGGGAGAACCGCTGGTGACGACCACTGCAAGAATCGTCCTCGTGCCTGACGACTCGCTGTTGGGGTTCCACATCAAGACGGCGTTCACCAAGCGATGATCTTTACCGGACCCGCCACGGTCCTCCTGGGGGACTACTTCTGTGTGTACTACGCAGGCAAAGACGTGGACGACTGGACGGTCGTCAAGGCTTTCGTCGACGACCAAGCGTTGAGGCGGACCTTCGACGCGGCCGAGGAGATCGAGTCGTGGCTGCACCTCGACCTCAGCGACGAGGCATTCGAGGTCTTCTACGAGTCTGCAGGGGGTTATGGCCCCGAGGAGGGCCTCCGGGACTTCCTTCGAGACGTCCGCATCTTCCTGCTGACGTACGCGGACAAGAAGATCGCACGTGTCCAAGCGGAGCACCCCCACCTGCCGCCCGGTTACGTACGAGCCGTCATGATGACCGCGTCCAACGGTGAAGCACGGCTTCGCGCGATCCCGGAGCTGCTCGACTCTGCCCGCACGCGGTGGTCGCTGACGATCGGTCCGCCTTACCCGCTCACCTCTGACTACCTCGTGCCGGCCACGACGGCTGACGGGGACGCAGTCGTCCTGCGTCTGGGAGTCGGCGGCTTGGACCGCAGCGCTGTGGCGGCGCTGCGCGTGTATGCGGGGGACGGCACCGTCAGAGTTCTCGACGAGTCTGTCGACGAGGGCATGATCCTGCTCGAGCGAGCGGTTCCGGGACGAACGCTCAGCGAGCTGGTCGACAACGACGACGCGATGGCCACTGACGTCGTCGCCACCGTTCTCGAGACGCTGTGGCGTGAGGTCCCCGCGGACCAGGTGACGAGCGGCGAGCTGGGTGCGTGGCGGCGCCCCTTTTCCAGGATCGACACCCTCGGGGTGGAGATCGACTCCTACCTCCGGAATCTCGGCTATCGCAGACTCCTGCCCACCACGCTGGTCACCGACGCGCGTCGCGTCGTGGACGAGCTGCTCGACTCCGTGCCTCGACGAGTGCTGCTCCACGGAGACCTGCATCACGACAACATCGTGTCGAGCGACAGGTCGCCGACTGGCTGGCTGGCGATCGACCCGAACGGCCGGCACGGGGACCCCGGCTACGACGTCGCGGCGATGTTCTTCAACCCGATGCCGTGGGTGGGGCAGGTGACCGACCTCGAAGGCTTGCTGCGCAGCCGTAGCGGCCAGCTCGCCGCGAGGCTGGCGATGGACGAGGAGCGGATCAAGGCATGGGCGTTCGTCAAGGCAGTCCTCGCCGAGATCTGGTTCATCGAGGACACGGGTACGACGCACGGCGTACCGCTGCGGGTGGCCACCACCTTGCGCCGGATGCTGTGACGCATGCTGTGACGGGTACTGCCGAGGGCTGGCGGCCGACAATCGCTGCCGTCAGCTCCGCGGCGGACGACCGGTCAGGCCGAGCAGACGGTCGAGCAGCGGCGCGTCGTCCGGCACGGGGATCGCAGCCGGCATCACCCCGTACGTCCGCCACTCGTCGGCCACCGGGCTGAGCTCGTCCCACAGGCCCTGGACGAGCTCGTCGGACAGGTTCGGCTCGACCCCGACCACGAGGGCGATGTCGTGCGCTCGCAGACCCCGGAAGAAGTTGGCCTGCCAGAGGTACTGCTGGGCGGTGTAGTCGCCGAACGAGCAGTGCACGGTCCGCTCCGGGTCGTCGAGCGCCGCGGCCGCGGCAACAGCCAGCTCGACGATCCGGGCGAAGCTGCCCTTCGGGTCCTCGCCCAGCAGGTCCCCCTTGAACGCGTCCTCGCCCACCTCGGCCATCGTGCGGCCGGCGAGCATGTCGGGCACCCAGGCATCGTCGTACGCGTGGTACCCGATCAGCTCCCGCAACGTCGGGGGCTCGGCCGAGCCGGCCCGCGCGAACTCGGCCGGGACCCTCGTGTCCCACTGGTCGTCCCGGATCTGCGCGACCACCGCGTTCAGCGCATGGTCGGCCAGCGCGAAGATCGACGTCTCTTCCATGGAGGACTCCCTCGTTCTCAGGTGGCGGGCGGACCGAGGCTATCGAGGAAGGCTGACACCGCCGGCTCGCTCCAGCGCGTCTCGAGCTCAGCGACCACCGCGACCGCAAGGTCGGCCGGAGCGCCGTCGCCGGGGGTCCACGGTCCTCGGTCCCACCCAGCCAGGTAGGCGTCGCTGCCCACCTCGCCCAGCCGCATCGCTGCCTCGTCGATGGCCTCCTGGAAGCGAGCGGGCAACGGCACCTTCGCCTGCATGTCGCCGTCGCGCGCGACGACGAGCGAGGGGAGGTCACGCCATGATGTGATCTGGTACTCGGCCACCTCGGCAGCCTAGGGGTGCGCACCGACACACGACGAAGGGGACAGCCACCATGACCGAGAACGCCGTCGACCCGGTTGCCGCCGAGCGGCTCTCGCACTCGGCGCAGATCTTCACCTCCGACCTCTCGGTCAACGAGTTCGCGCTGCTCCACGGCGCCGGGTTCGAGCCGATGGACCTGGTCATGGGTGTGTCCGTCTACCACGTGGGCTGGCAGAACACCGGCATGCGCCAGCAGCAGGAGCTGCAGGTGCTGACCGAGGCGATGTACAGGGCGCGCTTCAACGCGATGTACCGCATGCAGGCCGAGGCCGACTCGCTCGGCGCCGACGGCATCGTCGGGGTCCGGCTGGAGTGGCGCCCGCACGGTGAGGCCGCCGAGCACATCGAGTTCATCGCGGTCGGTACCGCGGTCCGCTATGCCCCGCAGCCCGGCGCCTACCGCCGTCCCAACGGTCAGGCGTTCTCGAGCCACCTGTCCGGCCAGGACATGGTCACGCTGCTCGCGACCGGGCACTCGCCGGTGGCTTTCGTGCTGGGCAACTGCGTCTACCACGTGGCCGCGCAGGGCTTCATGCAGACGATGAAGCAGGTGGGCCGCAACACCGAGATGCCGCAGTGGACCCAGGGCAACTACGAGGCGCGCGAGCTCGCGATGTCACGGATGCAGGCCGAGGCGGTCCGCGACGGCGCGAGCGGGGTTGTCGGGGTGCGCTTCTCGGTGCACAACTACGTGTGGGGCATCCACACCCTCGAGTTCTACGTGGACGGCACAGCGATCCGCAAGCACGCCGACGCGCAGTCGATCACGCCGAGCTACGTCCTCCCGATGGTCTGAACCGGTGTACGACCAGGCGGCCGCGGCCGGGGTCATCGCGCGGGCCCTCGGGCTCACCGGCGGCGGCGACCTCGTCCTCGGCTCGCTGGCGACCCTGCCGGGGGTGCAGCACACGGCGGCTCACAAGAGCATGTTCCGCTCGAGCCCCGAGCGCGCCCTGGTTGGCGAGTGGCGGTACGAGGTCGCAGGCGACGGCCGCCTGGTCGCCGCCCACGTCGTCGGCGGGATCGTGCTGGCCGAGCTGGCACTGTCCCCTGACGCCGCCGGGCCGCACGTCGCCGCCGCGATCGGCCAGCTGATCGCGGCGTACGGGGCCCAGATCGTGCCGTCGGTCCAGTCCGTGGTCGAGGGCCTGGCCGTCGCCGCAGGCCCCTGACCCGCTGCTGGCGTCTAGTCAGATCCCGAGGTCGATGTACTCGGGCATCAGTGTCGGCCCCACTCCGGGCATGACGTGTGCGGTGTCTGCGATCTTGAGCAGGGCCGCGAGAGCAGCCGGAGCGGTCTCGCCCTGCTTCGCCATCCGGGCAGCCACGAGGCCGGCGACCACGGGCGTGGCGAAGGATGTGCCGCTCCACTTCGCGAGCCCGTGGAAGTGCCGTACCTGGCCCTGGTCCGGCGGCTGGAAACACTCGTACTGACCGCAGGCGTACGCGTTGACGATGTCGGTCCCCGGTGCGTACACATCCGCGTTGACGCCGAAGTTCGAGAAGCTGGCCAGGCCGGTCCTGGCAGCGTCGAGAGCCCCGACGCCGGTCACCCAGCGCAGCGCCGCCGGCCAGAACGGCTGGGCGGACGACTCGTTGCCGGCCGCGGTCACCAGCACCGCGTCGTCGCGCTCCAGCAGCCGCCGGATCCCGCGGAAGCTGAGCGGCGGCTGGTCGTCGAGGGTCGGCCCGCCGGCGCTCACCGAGATCACCTTGCGTCCGGCCCACAGGGCCATCCGGATGTGGTCCGGCAGGTGCAGCTCGTCGACGATGTCGGCCGAGTACGACGGCCAGTGCGTGAAGATCTCGCGCAGGTCGATGTCGAGCCGGCGTACATGGATGTCGGCGGCCGGCGCGATCCGCCCGATGACACCGGCGATGAACGTGCCATGCCCGGCGTACGGATCGATGAAGCCGTCGGGGGAGTCGGTGAGGTGGTCGACGTCGAACTTGTCCAACCGGTCCGGGTCCCACTGCGAGACCCCGCGCAGCCAGCGGAAGTGCCCGGCGGCCGAGCGGACGAAGCCGGTGTCGAGCACCGCCACCGTCGACCCTGCGCCGGCACCGGCGTCGCCCATCCCGGGGTAGACCTGCTCGGTCCGGCCGACTTCGCCCGGCTCGCTCGCCGGACAAAGGGGACCGTGCGGGGTCATGAAGAATGCGTGGTGCGGGCTAGCCGCAGGGAAGCCCTCGTGGTCGCGCCCGACGTCGGCCTGGATCAAGCGGCTCAGGTCCGGGACGTCGCGACCGGGCACCGTCCCGGTGAGGTGCAGCACCACCGGGAGGTCGGCGGCGATCGCGTCGTCGGAGTCGCGGTCGCTCGACCGGACATCGGTACGGCCGGCTGTCGGGTGGTCGCTCGGTAGCGTCCCGGCCGGGACCGCTTCCGCTCCGACCTTCTGCTGCCCGAGAAGTTCCAGCGCTCTGGCGACGGCGTCGCCTCGTACGAGGAGCCTGTTCTTCCGGTAGAGGAATCCGAACGGCTGCCCGGGACCGCGCGGGCTCGTACCGTCGAGGCCGGTGATCGCGATGTCAGGGTGCGCGGACTCGATCTGTCGGATCTGGTGCTCGAGGATCTCCTGCCGGAGGATCGCGGCCTCGTGCGATTGATCGTCGGCGTCAGACTGGGTGTGACTCACGTTCGCCTCCGGGGGTAGGGCGCCGTCCTGTCCAGTGGTGCATCTTGAGTCTGTCCCGGAGGGCGTCGTCGGGACTAGGCCCATCCGGTGGTCCCACTAGCATCCGTACGTGGCTCACGCCGATCGTGGCACTGCGGACCTTCAGATCGATGACTGGCTGGCGAAGGCCGCAGGTGGGGAGTCCTTCACCGAACTCGCGATGTCACGACCGCAGACCGTCCTTTCGTGGTGTGAGTACGCGCTGTCCCGGCTGGTCCGGGAGCTGGGGGCCTCGCACGTGTGGCAGGCCCGCGCCATCGCGGCCCGTGAGGTGGGAGACGCCACCCGGGCGATCAGATACATGCGACGGGCAGTGAATTTTGCCGACCGCCAGGATGCCCCCGAGCGTGCAGTCGACGTCCGAGCCTCGCTCGCAGCCACGCTGGCAGAGACGGGTCGCGGTCGGGAGGCGCTGGCGGCGTTCGCCGACGCCGAACGCATCCTCGGCCGCCCCCCGGGTCCGCGCGTACAGATGCGGAGGGGGGCCGTCCTGCGGATGCTCGGCCATCGCGCCGAAGCGCTGGCCGTTCTCGGGCTGGCCATCCCGGCCTTGCGGGCATCAGGTGACCAGATCTGGGAGGCACGAGCCCTGACCCATCGTGCGATCGTGCACCTCGACCTCGGGTCGCCGAGCAGGGCCGAGCACGACCTGGCTCGCGCTCGAGAGCTGTACGCGACGATGGATCAAGGGAATGAGGCCGCTGCCGCCGTCCACAACCTCGGCTGGGCGGCGTACCGGTTCGGCGCGCTGCCCGAGGCGTTGGAACGGCTCGCCGAGGCCGGCCAGCTCTACGCCGAGGTGGGTGTGCTGCACCCGAGCCTGGCGATGGACCGCTGCGCGGTGCTGCTGGCCGCTGGCTTGGTCCAGGAGGCGTACCGCGAGATTGACGAGTGCCTGACGCAGTTCAAGCACTCCGACACCCGGACGAACCTGCACGCCCAGGCCCTGCTGATCGGAGTACGTGCCGCTATCGCCGCGCACGTCCCCGACCGCGCGGTCGAGCACGCGGCAATCGCGCAGCGGCTCTTCCGCCGGCAGGGAAACGAGCGGGCCACCCAGCTCGCCGCACTCGAAGGGGTGAGAGCCCGCTGGGTCGGCGGCCGCTCGGATGCGGCGCTCGGTCGGACGGCAGTCCGTCTTGCTGACGATCTAACCTCGCTGCGAGCTCCTGAGGCAGTCGATGCGCGGATGCTGGCCGGCCGGATCGCGCTGTCTGTCGGACTTCGCGACCAAGCGCTGTGCCAGTTCAGGCTGGCGGCCTCGTCGCGGTATCGCGGGCCGGCTCTGGCTCGTACCTCGGGCTGGTTGGCGCAGCTGCTCGCCGAGGAAGCCGCCGGGTCGCGCAGCGGGGTGCTGGGCGCGGCTCGCAGCGGGCTTCGGGTGCTGGACGCGCATCGACTGACGCTGGGCGCGACCGAGCTGCGTGCCCACGCCACCAGCCACGGGAGCGATCTCGTCGCCGGCGCGCTCAGGCAGGTCGTCGCTGGAGGCGATGCGCGCCAGCTCCTCGCCTGGAGCGAGCGTTGGCGAGCGATGACCGTCGATGCGCCGCCGTCGCGTCCGCCGGACACGCTGGAGACGGTCGCCGACCTGGGCGAGCTGCGGGAGGTGACCCGCGAGCTGACTAGCGGCAGCGCAGAGGGTCCGCGGGTCGATGCCCTGACCCGCCGGCAGCGCCAGCTGGAGTCGGCAGTGCTCGCACGGGCCCGCCAGGCGAGGGGCGCGGAGAGTTCCGTCTCCGCGGTCGGCCCCGGTGACCTTCCGTCGTTGATCGCCGCGCTCGAGGGGCGACAGCTGGTCTCGATCGTCGAGGTCGACGGGACCTTGTACGCCGTGCTGGTCGCCCGCGGGCGGGTGCGGCGCTTCGTCCTGGGCCGGGCGGCGGTTGCCGCTCGCGAGGTCGAGTTCGCCCGGTTCGGGCTCCGGGCTGCGGTCCTCGGGCGCGGCGGGGCGGCTGTCGCGGCACGGCTCACCTCGACCGGCGCGCTGCTCGAGGAGGCGCTCCTGGGTCCGGTGGCCGCGGCGCTGGACGACTCGCCGCTGGTCCTGGTCCCGCCGACCCGGCTGCAGGCCACGCCGTGGGCCCTCCTCCCGTCGCTCGCCGACCGTGCCTTCAGTGTGGCGCCTTCGGCCCGGGCCTGGGTGCGGGCGGCGCAGACCAAGCCGCCTCCATCTGGTCGCGTCGTCCTCGTACGAGGCCCCGGCCTGGCGAGCGGAGGCGCTGAGGTACCGGTGCTCGCTGAGCTGCACCCGCGTGCACGAGTCCTGGAAGGCGACGCGGCGACCGTCACCGCGACGATGGCCGCCCTCGACGGCGCGTGGCTCGGGCACGTCGCTGCCCATGGGACGTTCCGGCAGGACAACCCGATGTTCTCGGCGCTGCACCTGCACGACGGGCCGCTGACGATCCATGACCTCGAGCGGTTGACCCGGGCGCCGCACCGGTTGGTGCTGTCTGCCTGCGATGCGGGGCTGGGCGCCAGCGTCGGGGCCGACGAGCTGCTCGGGCTGGTCAGCGCGCTGATGACGTTCGGGTCGGCGGGGGTGCTCGCCAGCGTCCTGCCGGTCGGTGACGCAACGGTGGTCGACATGTCGGTCGTCGTCCACGAACGTCTGCTGGCCGGCGACGACCTCGCGCAGGCTGCTCGGCAGGCCCGGGCGGCCGCCGCCGAGTCGGGCAGCTCGGTCGCCGTGGCGACAGCGCGTGCCTTCCTGGCCTTCGGCGGCGCCTGACCTCCTCCCCATACCCCCGCGTTGATCTTGAGAGATGTCCCCTCGACACGCCGGCCGGAGGGAACATCTCTCA
>JANYIP010000036.1 GCA_025361995.1 Streptomycetales bacterium
GAATGAAGGGTCTGATCTGGCACTACCAGGGCACTGGCAAGACGCTGCTGATGGCGTTCGCAGCGTTGATGCTTCTGCACGACGAGCGAGTGGGCGGACCCACTGTCGTCGTGGTCCTGGACCGGCTGGACTTGATCGAGCAGGTGGGACGCCAGTTCAAGACAGCCGGACTGCCCCGCGTCACCACAGCGGAGACTCGGGCCGACCTTGCCCAGATCCTGCGGGAGGACCAGCGGGGCATCGTGCTGACCACGATCTTCCGCTTCGAGGATGCCGGGCTTCTGAACGTCCGCGACAACATCATCGTGCTCGTGGACGAAGCGCACCGCACCCAGGAGGGACGCCTCGGTGACGACATGCGCGAGGCCCTGCCGAACGCCCGCTTCTTTGGCCTGACCGGCACGCCCATCTCGGACAAGGACCGCAACACCTTCAAGGTCTTCGGTGACCCGAGCGACCCCGGCTTCGTGATGAACACCTACTCAATGGAGCGATCCATCGCGGACGGCGCAAGCGTCCCCGTTCACGTCGAAACCCGGCTCGTCTCCTTCCACCTGGACAGGAGCGCCCTGGATGAAGCCTTCGCCCAGATGGCCGACGAGGAGAACTTGTCCGACGAGGAACGCGAAGTCCTGGCGAGCAAGGCGGCCCACGTCAAGACCCTGCTGCTCAACCCGGAGCGCATCCGGGCTGTCTGCACCGACATCGTGGACCACTTCGCAGCGAAGATCGCCCCGGTGGGGATGAAGGCACAGGTGGTCGCCTTCGACAGGGAGATGGTTGTCGCCTACGAGAACGAACTCGGTCGCATCCTTGCTGAGCGCGGTCTGCCACACGAGAGCGCCGTCGTGATGACTGTGGCTACGGCGAAGGGGGAGCCACCCGATTGGGCCAGGTTCGCGCTGGATCGGGCGGCAGAGGCGCGGGTCAAGCAACGCTTCAACGATCCGGAAGATCCGCTGGCGCTCTTGATCGTCACAGCCAAGTTGCTCACCGGGTTCGACGCTCCGGTCGAGCAGGTCATGTATCTCGACCGGCCACTACGCAGGCACACGCTCTTCCAGGCGATTACCCGCACCAACCGGCGCTTCACCAACCCGCTCACTGGCCAGGAAAAGCGATACGGGCTGGTGGTGGACTACATAGGTCTCGGGAACCAGATCGCGCAGGCCCTCAAGGCTGCTGACCCCGACGCGGGCGGCAAACGCCCCGTCCTGGTGGACGACCTAGTCACTGAGTTCGGGGCCACACTCGAACGCACTCTCAGCCCCCGCTTCGACGGAGTAGACCGCACCGACCGGTCCTTCGCTGCCCTGCAAGCCGCCATCGAGCGCCTTCCGGACACGACTGCCCGCGATGATTTCGCCCGCGGCTTCATTGCCGTGCAGACGCTCTGGGAGTTCCTCGACCCGCATGACGCGCTGACTGCCCACGCGGCCGACTACAAGTGGCTGGCCCAGGTATACGAAGCCATCAAGCCCACCAAGGTCTCCGACGCGCTCCTGTGGCACCGACTTGGGGCCAAGACACTTGCCCTCGTCCACGGGCACATCGGCGGCGTCGAAGTAGTCGGTACCGGCCTCGAAGAGATCATCGTGGACCCCGAGGCCATCGAAGCCTTGCGCTCGCTTGTTGAACAGGGGGAACTCGACCTGGATCCACGGCGCGACCTGCTCAACGAGCCAGTCACCCTCGATGAGGTCCTGGACACCATCGACGCCCGCGTCCGACGACGACTTGCGACCAACCCGCACCCGGTGTACCAGTCGCTGGCCGAACAGATCGAACGACTACGTCAACAGGCAATACGCAAGGCCGAGGACTCCATCGACTTCCTCAGGCAAGCACTGGAAGTCGCCCGGCTCGCGGTGCTCGCTGAGCGACTAGAGGACGAGGGCCGACTCGATGAGGCCGAGCACCTCCTCGACCCACACATCGCACCCCTCACCCAGATCGTCAACGAGTACAAGCCCACGGGCACGCCCGTGATCGTGGACGACGTGGTCCGTGACATCGACACCATCGTCAAACAGGTCCGCTTCACCGGCTGGAACGAAACTCAAGAGGGCGACCGCACCGTACGCAGAGAACTGCGAATGGTGCTCAAGAAGTACGCCCTGCCCATCACCGGACCCCTCTTCGACAACGCTTACGCCTACGTCCGCGAGAACTACTGAGAGGGCTTGGCGTGGACGAGGGTCACATAGGAGTGCACGACCCGGACGCAGGCTTGGGCGAGCACACATATCAGGACTTCATCCAGGACGTGCGGCGCTACCGCCCGCGAGACCTGCTACCTCCACTGGCTAATCTGAGCCTGGACGTGTCAGGCCCCTCCCTGGACATGGAGATATTGCGGACGAGAGCAACGCCTTGGGGCTTGGCTGCCATCGCCAGAGAGTCACTCCTTCGGTCCAACGAGCACCGACGCAACGCGCTCGTGCCCGTTGAAGGCGTGCTGGCGCTGCACGCCAGTTTCGCCAACTGTCGCGTGCCGGGTCTGATGGAGGCTCTCATTCCCCGGAAG
>JANYIP010000041.1 GCA_025361995.1 Streptomycetales bacterium
CACCCGAGAGCGTCCCGATCGGCTGCTCGAGGACACGGTCGGGCAGTCCCAGGCTCGCCGAGATCTGCGCCGCCTCGGACTCGGCGGCGTACCCGCCGGAGGCCGTGAACTCCTCCTGCAGACGGGCATAGCGTCGCATCGCACGATCGGCGGTGGACGGGTCGGCGCTGGCCATCTGCCCTTCGGCGTCGCGGATCTTGCTGAGGATCTCGCCCATCCCGCGGGCACCGAGGATGCGGTCGTGCGCCAGCTCGGACAGGTCCCCGGTACGCGGGTCCTGCGGCAGGTAGCCCACGGAGCCCGAGACGGTGACGCTGCCGCCTGCCGGCTGGCCCTCACCGGCCAGGAACCGGGTCAGCGTGGTCTTGCCGGCGCCGTTGCGGCCGACCAGCCCGACCCGGTCCCCAGGCCCGATCCGGAAGGACGCCGCCTCGAGCAGCACGCGCGCGCCGACGCGTACTTCCACGGCATGGGCAGTGATCACGGGTGGAGACCTCTCCGGACAGGCAGCGACGGGCAGCGACGGGCAGCGACGGTTCACGACAAGGATGCGAGTCGGCTCTCGTCAGGGCTCGGAGCGGGTCATGGCCCTAGTGTAATCGCCTCAGGTGGAGGGGGCGGACGGGATGTTCGAGCTGCTGGCAACTCGTGCTGAGCCACAAGGGGAGGCTGAGCTGTTGCTCGCGCAGGCCCTGTCGGTGGCCGACATCGTCACCCTGGCGGGCAGTGACCCGTGGCAGCGGAGTATCGCGGGGCGCGGCGGCTTCGGGCTGCTCCTGGTCTGGGACACCGAGCCACCAGAGTTCGCGGAGATGGCAGCTCTGGCTCGCGTCCTGATCCGTGGCGGAATGTTCTTCTTCGGGGCCTGGGGCCCTGGCTGCACCCGGATGGAGTACGCCGTCGACGTCGCGGACGTGATGCTCGGCATGGACGCGCCGGCTGCGGCAGGCGACGAGTCGCCCATCGTGATGACGACCTCCTCCCCCGACGTCCCGGTGGCCGGCGCCCTGTTCGAGCTCTGGCAGCTGGCCCCGCGCGACCAGGGCAAACCGTGGGGACCGGCTCGCGTGGTGGTCGTCCTAGGCGGGTCGGACGCGCTCGCCGACGCGGTGCGCGCAGCGGTCAGGGCCGGGCTCGGTGAAGGCTGACGGCATACCCGCCGCCGGTGTACGGCTGCCCGTCCCAGGTCGACCAGCGGTCGGCGAGCTCGAGACCGGCGGCGCTGCACATCACGTCGTACGCCACCAGGCTGACGGGCGCCTCGGGGATCGGGAGGCACGCCGGCTCGAGCCCGAAGCCGGCGAGGAGCCCGCCCGCCGGAGCGAGCTGGGCGGCCAGGTTGGCGACCACGGCCTGCTCGGTACCGGGTGCGACCAGCGGGATCACGTTGCCCGCGGCCAGCACGAGGTCGAATGACCCTCCACCCGCGAACTCCGCGAGGTCGCCCTGCAGCCAGGTCAGGTGCGGGGCGGCTGCCGACGCCTCCGCGAGCATCGACGCGTCGATGTCGACCCCGGTGACCTCGTAGCCGAGCTCGGCGAGCCGGATCGCCACCCGCCCGGTCCCGCAGCCGGCGTCGAGCACTCGAGCCGGCGGTGGCTGGACGGCCACACAGCGGGTGGCCTCGCCGTGCATGTCGGCGCCGCTCGCTGCCAGGGCCGCGAACCGGGCGGCGTACTCGCGTCCCTGACCGGCCCGGCCCGACTCGGCCCAGCGGGTCACGCCGGTCCGCCGTCGGCCCACAGCCGCTGCATCCAGGCCTCGACCTCGTCGGCCTGCCTCGGCAGCCCCGAGGAGAGCACCCGACACCCGTCCTCGGTGACGACGACGTCGTCCTCGATCCGTACCCCGATCCCCCGCAGCTCCTCGGGCACGGTGAGGTCGTCGGCCTGGAGGTAGAGGCCGGGCTCCACGGTCAGGACGTGCCCAACCTCGAGCACCCCGTCGAGGTACGACTCGGCGCGAGCCTGCGCGCAGTCGTGAACATCCAGCCCGAGCATGTGACCGCTGCTGCAGAGCGTGTACCGCCGGTGCAGCCCCGACTGCGGCTGCAGCGACTCCGTGGCGGTCACTGGTAGCAAGCCCCATGACTCGAGCCCGCGGGCGATCACTGTCATCGCCGCGAGGTGGAAGTCGCGGAACCTGGCCCCCGGCCGGACGGCGGCGATCCCGGCCTCCTGCGCCTGGTAGACCAGGTCGTACACCCGGCGCTGGGCCGGCGAGAACCGGCCGTTGACCGGCAGGGTCCTGGTCACGTCGGCGGTGTGCAGCGAGTCGGCCTCGACCCCGGCGTCCAGCAGGAGAAGGTCTCCGCTGCGAACGGTGCCGTCGTTGCGGATCCAGTGCAGGGTGCAGGCGTGCGCGCCAGACGCTGCGATGGTGTCGTACCCGAGCCCGTTCCCCTCGATCCGCGCGCGCAGACCGAAGACTCCCTCGACCCAGCGCTCGCTGCGGGCCGCGTCGGCGGCTGCCGGCAGTGCCCGGACGACGTCCTCGAAGCCGCGGACGGTCGCATCGACGGCCCGCGCGATCTCGGCGATCTCCCAGTCGTCCTTGACCAGCCGGAGCTCGGACAGCGCCGACTCGAGCTCGAGATCGCGGCCTCCGCCGTCCGGGAGCAGCGCGTCGACCGAAGGGTCGACCCCGCGCAGCAACCGGGTCGACGCGGCACCCGAGAGGGCGCCCGGAAGGTCCGCGAGGGGCCGGCACTCGATCCCGAACGCGGCGACAGCCTGCGCGCTGGTCTGGCCGGGTCCGACCCACAGCTCGCCGTAGCGGCGGTCCCGGTAGAAGGCCCCCTCGGATCGCGGCGGGTTGTCCCGGACGTACAAGGTGGCGTCGTGCGTGGTCGGGCCGCCCGCCCGCGGCTCCAGCACGAGGACCCACTCGGGCTCCTGGGCAGCGGTCAGGTGGACGAACGCGCTGTGCGGCCGGAACCGGTAGTCGGTGTCGTTGCTGCGCGCCTTGAGCACCCCGGCGGGCACGACGAGGCGGTCACCTGGGAAGCGGACCCCGAGCGCCTCGCGCCGGCTGATCGCGTACGCAGCGGCCGGGTGCGCAGGAACATCGTCGTCGGCCGGGCCCGCCCAGCCGCTGGCCATGAACGCGTCCAGGGCAGGCGACACGGGCAGGTCATGGCTGCCGGTACGGATCTTCGGTGCGGGTACGGAGGACGTCACCTGCCCAGCCTACGACCCGAGCCGACACCGATTCGTTGCGTGTTCGTAGCCCGCTGCGGCCGCTGGGAGGCGCACTCTCGACAGATGGGAGATCCGGCGTCGCGGCGAGGACCCGATGCGGTCCACCGTGGCTATCGCGCCCTGCTCGTCCCGACCGATCCCAGCGGAAGGTCGGGCAAACGCAGGACGGACAACCACGAGCTGCACGTTGACGCAGACCTCGTCTGCCCGCGATGCCTGACCTGGATCGACCCGGCCGACTTCGTCCGCCAGAACCGGACCGGGCTCGTCCAGCACGAAGCGTGCCGCTAGCTACACGTTGAAGCCGTAGGCGGAAAATTAGACGTTGAAGCCCAGGGCGCGGAGCTGCTCGCGACCTTCGTCGGTGATCTTGTCCGGCCCCCACGGCGGCATCCAGACCCAGTTGATCCTGACGTCCGTCACCAGGTCGGCGAGCGCCGCCCGGGTCTGGTCCTCGATGACGTCGGTCAGCGGACAGGCCGCGCTGGTCAGGGTCATGTCCAGCACCGCGGTGTCGTTCTGGTCGACCGAGATCCCGTAGACCAGGCCGAGGTCGACCACGTTGATGCCGAGCTCGGGGTCGACCACGTCGCGCATCGCCTCGGTCAGGTCGTCCTGACTGGCCGGGCTCGCGCCGGGGCCGGTGCTGGTCGTCGTGCCGGTCATGTCTGCTCCTTCGCCGCGACGGCCTGGGCCGCCGCATCCTTGAATGCCATCCAGCCGAGCAGCGCGCACTTGATCCGAGCGGGGTAGCGCGAGACGCCCACGAAGGCCACCGCGTCCTCCAGCAGGTCCTCGTCGATGTCAGTATCGGCGATGTCGGCCCCCTTGCTCTGCATCAGAGTGAGAAACTCCTGCTGCACCGCGAGCGCCTCCTCGAGCGGCTTCCCGCTGACGAGGTCGGTCATCACCGAGGTGGAGGCCTGCGAGATCGAGCACCCGAGCCCGTCGTACGAGATCTCGTCGACGACATGGGCGCCGTCGGCGGTGATGCGTACCCGCACCGTGACCTCGTCGCCGCAGGTCGGGTTCACGTGGTGGACCTCGACGTCGTACAGCTCCTGCAGCCCCTTGTGGTGGGGGCGCCGGTAGTGGTCCAGGATGATCTCCTGGTACATCGACTCCAGCTGCATCACGCGCTCCCGAAGAACGCCTGGGCAGCCTTGACGGCGTCGACGAGTGCGTCCACGTCTGCCGCGTCGTTGTACAGGTAGAACGTCGCTCGGGTCGTGGCCGGGACCCCGTAGCGGCGGGTCAGCGGCCAGGCGCAGTGGTGCCCCACGCGGACCTCGACGCCGCGGTCATCGAGCACCTGACCGACATCGTGCGGGTGGATCCCGTCGACCACGAACGACACGGCACCGCCGCGCGCCTCCGTGGTCACCGGGCCGATGATGCGTACGCCGGGGAGCGCGGACAGCCCTTCGATCGCCCGACCGGTCAGCTCGTGCTCGTGCGCCGCGACCGCATCCATGCCGATCGAAGTCAGGTAGTCGCATGCCGCCGCGAGCCCGACCGCCTGGGCAGCCATCGGTACCCCCGCCTCGAAGCGCTGCGGCGGGGCCGCGAAGGTCGAGCCCTCCATGTGGACGACCTCGATCATCGAGCCACCGGTGAGGAATGGCGGCATCGCGGCGAGCAGCTCCGGCCGGCCCCACAGGACGCCGATCCCGAGCGGACCGAGCATCTTGTGCCCGGAGAAGACCAGGAAGTCGGCGCCGATCGCGTGGACGTCGGTGCTCTGGTGCGGCACCGACTGGCAGGCGTCGACCAGGACCAGCGCGCCCACCTCGCGGGCCCGGCGGACGAGGGTCTCGACCGGGTTGATGGTGCCCAGCACGTTGGACTGGTGCACGAACGCGACCATCTTGGTGGTGGCGTCGACGACCTCGTCGAGGTTGCTCAGGTCGAGCCGGCCGTCGTCGGTGAGGCCGAGCCAGCGCAGGGTGGCCCCGGTCCGCTGGGCCAGCATCTGCCACGGCACCAGGTTCGCGTGGTGCTCCATCTCGGTCACGACGATCGAGTCGCCGGGGCCCACCACGAAGCGAGCCGACTCGGGGCCCGCGGTGGTCGCGTTGGACATCGCGTACGCCACCAGGTTGATGCCTTCGGTGGCGTTCTTGGTGAAGACGATCTCGTCCGGCTGCGCACCGATGAACGCGGCGATGGTGGCCCGCGCCGACTCGTACGCGTCGGTGGCCTCCTCGGCCAGCTGGTGAGCGCCGCGGTGCACGGCGGCGTTGTGCTGGGTGTAGAAGGCTCGCTCGGCGTCGAGCACCTGGACGGGCTTCTGCGAGGTCGCCCCGCTGTCCAGGTACACCAGCCGCCGACCGTCCCGCACGGTGCGCGACAGGATCGGGAAGTCGGCTTTGATGCGGGTGACGTCCAGCCCCAGCAGCGTGCTCATGCGGCCGGCTTGGTGAACCGCTCGTAGCCCTCGTCCTCGAGGCGGTCAGCGAGCTCGGCGCCGCCCTCCTCGACGATGCGGCCGCCGGCGAAGACGTGCACGAAGTCGGGGGTGATGTAGCGCAGGATCCGGGTGTAGTGGGTGATGAGAATGACGCCGACGTTGCCACCCTCACGGACCCGGTTGACGCCTTCGGAGACCACCTTGAGGGCGTCGACGTCCAGGCCGGAGTCGGTCTCGTCGAGGATCGCGATCTTGGGCCCCAATGGCTCGGGCAAGTCGACGCTGGCCTACTCGATCGCCGGCCACCCGAAGTACACCGTCACCCAGGGCTCGGTCACCCTGGACGGCGCCGACGTCCTGGCGATGAGCGTGGACGCCCGGGCCCGGGCCGGGCTGTTCCTGGCGATGCAGTACCCGGTGGAGATCCCCGGTGTCTCGGTGTCCAACTTCCTGCGTACCGCTGCCACTGCGGTCCGCGGCGAGGCGCCCAAGCTGCGTACCTGGGTGAAGGACGTCAGCGGCGCCATGGAGCGCCTGGCCATCGACCCGTCGTTCGCCACCCGCAACGTCAACGAGGGCTTCTCCGGCGGCGAGAAGAAGCGCCACGAGATCCTCCAGCTCGAGCTCTTGCAGCCCAAGATCGCGATCCTCGACGAGACCGACTCC
>JANYIP010000049.1 GCA_025361995.1 Streptomycetales bacterium
CGCCGCGAGAAGACCATGACCGAGCGACTCATGAACGAGATCCTCGACGCCTCCAACGGCCTCGGCGCGAGCGTCAAGCGTCGCGAGGACATGCACAAGATGGCCGAGTCGAACAAGGCCTTCGCCCACTACCGCTGGTAGCCCGCGGCGCCGGGCCCTCCGGTGCCGCTCCTGAACCCCCTCCAAGATCGCGAGAGAAGACGCTTCCGTGGCCATCGACACCGCCGCCGCCCTGGGCCTGGTCCGCAACATCGGGATCATGGCTCATATCGACGCGGGCAAGACCACCACGACCGAGCGGATCCTGTTCTACACCGGGATCAACTACAAGATCGGCGAGGTGCACGAAGGCGCCGCGACGATGGACTGGATGCCGCAGGAGCAGGAGCGCGGCATCACCATCACCTCCGCGGCCACCACGTGCATGTGGGACGGCCACACGATCAACATCATCGACACCCCGGGACACGTCGACTTCACCGTCGAGGTCGAGCGCTCGCTGCGGGTCCTCGACGGCGCGGTGGCGGTCTTTGATGGGGTTGCCGGCGTGGAGCCGCAGTCCGAGACGGTCTGGCGCCAGGCCGACCGCTACGGCGTGCCGCGGATCTGCTTCGTCAACAAGCTGGACCGCGTCGGCGCCGAGTTCCACCGCTGCGTGGACATGATCGTCACCCGGCTGAACGCGACCCCGCTGGTCCTGCAGATCCCGATCGGCGCCGAGGGGGACTTCGTCGGCGTCGTCGACCTGGTCGGCATGAAGGCCCTGGTCTGGTCCGCCGAGGCGGCCAAGGGCGAGATGTACGACGTCCTCGACATCCCGGCGACGCACACCGAGGCGGCCCGTGAGTGGCGCGACCGGCTGCTCGAGACGATCGCCGAGGCCGACGACGACATGATGGAGCTGTACCTCGAGGGCAACGAGCCCACCGAGGAGGCCCTCATCGCGGCGATCCGTCGCGCCACGATCGCGAACAAGCTCAACCCGGTGCTGGCCGGCTCCGCGTTCAAGAACAAGGGCGTCCAGCCCATGCTCGACGCGGTCGTGCGCTACCTGCCGTCGCCGCTGGACATCGACGCGATCACCGGGCACGCGGTCGGCGACGAGAAGGTCTCGATCCCGCGCCAGCCGAGCGAGGCCGAGCCGTTCTCCGCGCTCGCCTTCAAGATCATGAGCGACCCGCACCTGGGCAAGCTCACGTACATCCGCGTCTACTCCGGGTACCTCGAGACGGGTACCGCGGTGCTCAACAGCACCAAGGGGAAGAAGGAGCGGATCGGCAAGATCTACAAGATGCACGCGAACAAGCGTGAGGAGATCCCGCGCGTGGGCGCCGGGCACATCGTGGCCGTGATGGGTCTGAAGGACACCACCACCGGTGACACGCTGTCCGACTCGGCGCACCCCGTCGTGCTCGAGTCGATGACGTTCCCGGCCCCGGTCATCCACGTCGCGATCGAGCCGAAGACCAAGAGCGACCAGGAAAAGCTGGGGACCGCGATCCAGCGCCTCTCCGAGGAGGACCCGACCTTCCAGGTCAGGACCGACGAGGAGACCGGCCAGACGATCATCGCCGGCATGGGCGAGCTCCACCTGGACGTGCTGGTCGACCGGATGCGTCGCGAGTTCGGCGTCGAGGCCAACGTGGGCAAGCCCCAGGTGGCCTACCGCGAGACGATCACCAAGGCCGTCGACAAGGTCGAGTACACGCACAAGAAGCAGACCGGTGGCTCGGGCCAGTACGCCCGGGTGATCATCGCGATCGAGCCCACGAGCGAGGACGCCGAGGGCGGCTACGAGTTCGTGAACAAGGTCAGCGGCGGCCGCATCCCGCGGGAGTACATCCCCTCGGTCGATGCCGGCTGCCAGGACGCCATGGAGTACGGAGTGGTCGCCGGGTACCCGCTGGTCGGGATCAAGGTCACCCTGCTCGACGGCCAGTACCACGACGTCGACTCGTCCGAGCTCGCGTTCAAGATCGCCGGCTCGATGGCGTTCAAGGACGCAGCCCGCAGGGCCGGACCGGTGCTCATGGAACCTGTCATGGCCGTGGAGGTGACCACCCCCGAGGACTTCATGGGGGAGGTGATCGGCGACCTCAACAGCCGCCGTGGCCACATCCAGGCCATGGACGAGCGCGCTGGCACCCGTATCGTCACGGCACTGGTGCCCCTTTCGGAGATGTTCGGCTACGTCGGAAACCTCCGCAGCAAGACCCAGGGTCGGGCGAGCTACTCGATGCAGTTCGACTCTTATGCGCAGGTCCCGCAGAATGTCGCCTTGGAGATCATCGCGAAGGCCCGCGGCGAGTAGTCGAACGGTTTCACCACCCGATCAATCACGATCCGACCCCTGCTCTACCCCGACCCGTACTCCCCGTCAGACGGCGTACAGAAATTTTGGAGGACCCCCAGTGGCGAAGGCGAAGTTCGAGCGGACTAAGCCGCACGTCAACATCGGCACCATCGGTCACATCGACCACGGTAAGACGACGCTGACGGCGGCCATCACCAAAGTGCTGCACGACAAGTTCCCGACGGTGAACCCGTTCACCCCGTTCGACCAGATCGACAAGGCGCCCGAAGAGCGCCAGCGCGGTATTACCATCTCGATCGCGCACGTCGAGTACCAGACCGAGGCGCGGC
>JANYIP010000066.1 GCA_025361995.1 Streptomycetales bacterium
CTGGGGGTGGGCGCTGGTGCCCGCCTTCGCGGCCCACCCTGTAGGACGATAACAGCCGCCGACGCGCGAAGGGGCGCTCCGCTGCCGGAACGCCCCCTCCTGCGCGACTGCGCGGTACTGCCCCCGCGGGAGCCGGCTACCGCGCCGTCAGAGCTCGGTGGCCGTTCCGCCCGCGGCGACGATCTTCTCCCGGGCCGTGGCGGAGAACGCGTCCACGGTGATGTCCAGCTTGACCGGCAGGTCGCCGTTCCCGAGCACCTTGACGACCTCGCCCTTGCGGACGGCGCCCTTGGCGACGAGGTCGGCGACGGTGACCGTCCCGCCGTCGGGGTACAGGGCCGCGAGCCTCGCGAGGTTCACGACCTGGTACTCGACCCGGAACGGGTTGGTGAAGCCGCGCAGCTTGGGCAGCCGCATGTGCATCGGCATCTGGCCACCCTCGAACCCCTGCGGCACCTGGTAGCGCGCGCTGGTGCCCTTGGTGCCTCGGCCGGCGGTCTTGCCCTTGCTGCCCTCACCGCGACCGACGCGGGTACGGGCTGTCTTCGCGCCGGGAGCCGGGCGAAGGTGGTGGACCTTGAGCGTCATGGTTAGTCGACCTCCTCGACGGTGACCAGGTGCGACACCGTGTTGACCATGCCCCGGATCTCGGGCCGGTCTTCCTTGACGACCACGTCGTGCAGCCGCTTGAGTCCGAGCGAGCGCAGCGTGTCGCGCTGGCCTTGGGTGCCGCCGATGCCGGAACCCTTCTGGGTGACCTTGAGGCGGCCCATCAGGACCCTCCCCCGGCAGCACGTGCGCGGAGCATCGCCGGTGGGGCGACGTCCTCGATCGGCAGGCCGCGGCGAGCCGCGACAGCCTCCGGGCGCTCGAGGCCGCGCAAGGCGGCCACGGTCGCGTGAACCACGTTGATCGCGTTGTCCGAGCCGAGGGACTTGCTCAGGACGTCGTGGATCCCGGCGCACTCGAGCACGGCACGCACCGGGCCACCGGCGATGACGCCGGTACCGGGAGCCGCCGGACGCAGCAGCACGACACCGGCCGCCTTCTCGCCCTGGATCGGGTGCGGGATGGTGCCCTGGATGCGGGGAACCTTGAAGAACGACTTCTTGGCCTCCTCGACACCCTTGGCGATCGCCGCGGGCACCTCCTTGGCCTTGCCGTAGCCGACGCCGACCGTGCCGTCGCCGTCACCGACGACGACGAGCGCGGTGAAGCTGAAGCGACGACCACCCTTGACGACCTTGGCCACCCGGTTGATCGCGACGACGCGCTCGATGTAGGCGGTCTTCTCCGCACCGCCGCCGTCGCGGCGACCGTCACGACGGCCGTCGCGGCGGTCCCCGCCGCCTGCGCCGCCGCTACCGCCTCCAGCTGCTCCCGCGGCACCCGTGGTGCCGCGTCGCTGAGCTCCAGGCATTACTGGTCCTTCCGATCGAGACAGGTCGTGCGGTCCGTACGGGGCGAGCCGGTGGTGGGCATCAGAACGTCAGCCCACCCTCGCGAGCGCCGTCGGCCAGGGCGGCCACCCGGCCGTGGTAGCGGTTGCCACCACGGTCGAACACCACGCTGTCGATGCCGGCAGCCTTGGCGCGAGCAGCCACGAGCTCGCCGACCTTGCGTGCCTTGGCCGTCTTGTCGCTGCTGTCGCCGCGCAGGTCGGCCTCCATCGTGGAGGCGGAGACCAGCGTGCGCGCCGCGAGGTCGTCGACGACCTGCACGAAGACGTGCCTCGTCGACCGGGTCACGACCAGGCGCGGACGGGCCGCCGAGCCTTCGACCTTCTTGCGGACGCGCAGGTGCCGGCGCTTGCGCCCGATCGCCCGCGCAGTGGTCTTGGTGCCGCTGAGCTTGACACTGATGGCCATGACCTACTTACCAGCCTTTCCGACCTTGCGACGAACGACCTCGCCCGCGTAGCGGATGCCCTTGCCCTTGTACGGCTCCGGCTTGCGCAGCTTGCGGATGTTGGCGGCGACCTCGCCGACCTGCTGCTTGTCGATCCCGCTCACCGTGAGCTTGGTGGGACTGTCGACGGTGAAGGCGATCCCCTCGGGTGCGTCCACCTGGATGGGGTGGCTGTAGCCCAGGGCAAACTCCAGGCCGGCGCCCTTGGGCTGGACCCGGTAGCCGACGCCGACGATCTCCAGGCTCTTGGTGTAGCCCGTTGTGACCCCGGTGACCATGTTGGCGATGAGCGTGCGGGTCAGGCCGTGGAGCGAGCGGTTGGCCCGCTCGTCGTTGGGCCGGGTGACGGCGAGGGTGCCGTCCTCGGCCCGCTGGACCTCGATCGGCGAGACGACGGTCAGTGCGAGCTGGCCCTTGGGGCCCTTGACCGTGACGTCCTGGCCACTGATGGCTACGTCGACCCCCGTGGGAACGGGGATGGGCAGCCGTCCGATGCGCGACATGTCTTCCTCCGCTTCCCGCTACCAGACGTAGGCGAGGACTTCCCCACCTACGCCCTTCTTGGCGGCCTGACGGTCGGTGAGCAGGCCGGTGGACGTCGAGATGATCGCGACGCCGAGGCCTCCGAGCACCTTGGGCAGTGAGGTGGACTTCGCGTACACGCGCAGACCGGGCTTGGACACCCGGCGCACGCCCGCGATCGAACGCTCACGGTTGGGGCCGTACTTCAGGTCGAGCACGAGGGTGCGTCCTACCGCGTTCTCGTTCTCCTCGACGTGCCACCCACCGATGTAGCCCTCCTGCTGGAGGATCTCGGCGATGCGCGCCTTGAGGGTGCTCGACGGCATGCGGACGTCGTCGTGGTACGCCATGTTGGCGTTCCGCACACGGGTCAGCATGTCGGCGATCGGGTCAGTCATCGTCATGGTCGGCCAGGGGCCTTTCTCGTCGTGGTTTCCCGGGCTGTCCACGAGGACAGCGGGACCTTCGTCGCTACTGGGTGCATGGAAGTCACCAGGTGCATGGAGGTCACCAGGAGCTCTTGGTGACGCCGGGGAGCTCGCCTCGGTGCGCCATCTCGCGCAAGCAGATCCGGCACAAGCCGAACTTCCGGTAGACCGAGTGCGGACGGCCGCAGCGGTTGCACCGCGTGTAGCCACGCACCTTGAACTTCGGCGTACGGGCCGCCTTGTTGATCAGCGACTTCTTGGCCACGGTCAGATCTCCTTGAACGGGAAGCCGAGGTGCTTGAG
>JANYIP010000102.1 GCA_025361995.1 Streptomycetales bacterium
GCCGGCCTTGCGCGCCTTGTTGCCCAGCTGCTGGTCGTACGTCTGGCCGCTCCGGAACGGGTGGTGGGACAGCTCCAGGTGCGGGGCCAGGACGCCGTCGTCGAAGATCGCGCAGCCGAGCCCGGTGCCCAGGGTCAGCACCAGCTCCAGGCCGGTGCCCGAGACAACTGCCGCACCCTGCACCTGGGCGTCGTTGAAGACCCTCGTCGGGCGCCCGAACGCCTCGGTCAACACTGCCTGCGCGTCGAAGCCGCGCCAGCGCTGCACCAGCACCGCGTCCGCGGGTGTGAACGGGCCCGCCAGCCTCGGATAGTGCGGCGTCGAGATCACCCGTCCGTGCCGGATCATCCCCGGCATCCCGACCGTCACCCGGTCGTACGCACCCAGGCCGGACGTGAGCGCAACCAGCTCAGCCACGAACCCTTCCGGCGCCAGCGGGTACGGCGTCGGGACCCGTACCCGCTCACCCAGCTGCTCGCCCGCCGCGTCCAGCAGCAGGGCTTTGAGCCCGGTGCCGCCGCAGTCGACCGACAGCGTTGTCGTTGTCATCTGGACAGCCTGCCGGATCGGCGCCCGCACCCCCTACACCAACCCCCGGCGCGCCGCCTCCACGCCCATGCCGAAGCGCGTCTGGGCCCCGAGCTTGTGCTGCACCTGGGCGAGCCGGCGCCCGATGGTCCGTGCCGATGCGCCCAGGTGCCGCCCGATCGCCGTCTCCGTCATGTCCGTGGACAGCATCTGGATCAGCGCCCGCTCCGCCTCCGTGAACGAGTCGTCGAGCGCCTCGGGGCTTGTCAGCGACGTCGCGCGGATCCACAAGTCCTCGAACGTGTGGACCAGGTCCTCAACCAGCTCGTGCCCGTGCACGATGAGGGCCGACGTGATCCACGGACCGTCCGACGTCAGTGGGAGCACCCCGGTCGCCGCGTCCGACACCAGGAACCGCATCGGCAGGTGGTTCAGCAGCCGCGCCTGCTCACCAAGCATCGCGGCCTCGGTCATGTACTCGTTGTAGCCCGCCATCCGGAACGCGTCGCCTGCGTAGATCGTGCGCACCGAGACCCCGCGCTCCAGCACGTCTCGCATCGCCGCGAGCAGCGGGTGCGGGTCGCTGGGCGCCACGAACGGCTGCCGGTCCAGGTTCAGGAGCTCGACCCGGGTCTGCGCCAGCATCTCGTATACCGCTTGGTTGACCCCGCGTCCCGTCACCACCCGAGCGTGGCTCTGGTCCGCGAGCTCCGGGCGGCCGCGGTTGTACAGGTCCGCCAGCTGCTCGACTGTCGTCCCAGCGCTGATCAGGCCCGCCGCGTGAGTCGCCAGCATCGCGCCCAGAGTCGACACCGGAGGCTCCGGTACGTACTGCACCGCGCGCGAGCCCGACGCCTCGACGCCATGGCCCGGAACGTATGCCACGACGTCGGCGTTGCTGCGGGCGATCAGGCCGAGGGAGTTGAGGCGCTCGAGCGCCTGGTCCACCTCGACCGGAGGCAGTCGCAGGATGCGCGCCGTGATCCGGGCCGAACCGCCGCCCGCCGTGATCACCTGGCGGTAGACCCGCTCCTCCGTAGGCGACAGACCCAGCGGCCCCAAGCCCGTCATCCGCGGGCTCGGCGCCCGGTGCGGTGCGCCGTACCCCTCGGCTTCTTCGTCCAGCTCACCGCGGCGACGCTCGGCGCGCGGCTCGTCTCCCGCCGCTGGTTCCACCTGTCCCACTCTGACCCCCCGGCGTCGGTGCTCCCGCAGATGATCTTAGATGTGCCGGGGTCCGCCAGGGTTGGCTGACTTCGGCCATGACCGGATTCGGACATTGCCAAATCGGTCTGGTGGGCGTCAGAGTCCTAGGTGTCCTGCGTGTCGGGGGAGGGCGGCTCTCGCTCCCGTCCACGCGGGCACGGTCAGGCGACGTCGCCTGCGGGCCCATCCCAAGCTGGGTCCCGTGTCGGTGGCGCGTCTCGCCAAGGCCCGGTTCGCTCCACCATGGCGAGTGTGGAGCGGGCCGGGCCGTCGGCTATTTCGGGGTGTTCGGGGGACTGGTGCCTCGGCTGCGCGCGTTGCGGGGCTTGCCGAGCACCTCGAAGAGCTCGCTCACCGGGATGTCGAGGGCCTCGGCCACGTTGAAGACACTGTCCAGCCGGGGCGAGAACGCGCCCGTCTCCATCCGGCTGATGCTCTTGCGGTCCACGCCGCAGCGCTCCGCGAGTGCCTCCTGACTGAGCCCGGCGGCCAGCCTGTACTCCCGTACCACGTCACCGAAGAGCTCACGCCGCTCACGTATGTGATCGGGGCGATCGGACGGGGGCACCGATGCAGGCTTGCCGCACCGGCCTGGGAAGTCCGTACCAGATTTGGGACATCTGGTTTGGTGGACCCTGCGTGCCAGCGTCGTGCGAGCGGGCGGGTTGGCGAGACCCATGACGGATCACCGGCGTTCGTCGACGCACACACCGCCCCAGCCGGCGGCCCAAGCCACCGGATCAGCCGCGTCGGTGCTGCCGTCAGTGTGTACGCCGAGTGCGACGGCAGTCGCCAGCACCCGCACACGTTGAGCCGGCCTGGGACTCTGGACCCTGTTGTCGACCGGTCTGCTTGCCGATAGTCCTACGGTGATCAGGCACGCAATGGACATCATGGCGCTTGCAGAGCGCCATGATGAGTTGACTGACGTCGGGCCCCTAGCCGCTCCCGGCCGACTACGCCGGCTGGCACCATTCGCGCTGGTCGCCGTCGTGGCGGCCGTGATGTTGCTGACCGAAAGGCCGCAGTCCACCGTGCCGGTGAGGTCGTTGTCACATGCGCGCTGGCGTTGCTGATGGCTGCGGCCGTCGTGCCCTGGCGACGTGCACCCCGAAGACTTCAGTCGGTAGTCGCACTAGCGCCAATCCTCCTCATAGCTGCAGCAGTCAACGCCGATGGGGGGCTCGCATCGAAGTACATATACCTACAGCTGCTGCCATCGCTGCGGCTCGCTCTCTACGAATCCAGCACCGCGCTATGGATCGCCATCGCCATGACGACCACGTCGGTGGTCTACGAACTCGGGCGGGCCCCGTCGATCGACTCCGCGACCACAGCTGTACTCCTCGTCGCTCTCGCCGTCACCGTGCTTCCGACCGTGCGCCGGCTGGTTTCCATCGACCGCGCAGCGCTGACCGCCCTCGCCGAGCTGGCCAGGCGCGATCCCCTGACTGGACTGATCAACCGCCGTGGGTTCGAGAGCCGGTTCAGTGAGCTTGACCTGACCAGTGTCGACGACCTGGTCCTGACATACATCGACCTCGATCACTTCAAGCAGATCAACGACACCTTGGGGCATTCTGCCGGCGATGAACTGCTGGTCCAGGTCGGCAGGAGACTGCTGCAAGCAACCAGGGCAGACGATCTTGTGGCACGTGTGGGCGGCGGCGAGTTCCTGGTCGCTAGCCACGGCAGCCCAACCCGCATGGCCGGTCTGGCGGCCCGAATCCGGACGATTGTCGGTGCCGAGCCGTACCTGCTTGGTGCCTCCCGCATTTCGATCACGGCCAGCATCGGTCAAAGCCCTGCCCGCGAGACTCCGAAAGCGTCGAGCAGACGATGTCCACAGCGGACAGAGCCATGTATGTAGACAAGTCATCGCATCAAGGGCCGCTGTCGTCAGCGGCGACGACCTAGCCCGGATCGTTCACGGCTGAGGGGCTGACACGGCTCCAGGAACGCGAAAGTGCCTGCTCTGTAGGGGAAACTTGGTCTTGCGACAGTCCAAATCTTCCGAACCGAGAGGCACTCCGCAGGTGAAGCGTACTTCGTGGTCTACGGGGTTGTCAGTCACGGCCGACGGCACGGGTGTGGTGGCGCATGCCGGGTCGGTCGCGGTGCGGTTGTTGGCCGAGCGGGTCGGGCTTACGGCGGCCCTGTCGGGGTCGTTGGCTCGCAGGTCGTTCGCCCCGGTTCATGACCGAGGGCAGGTCTTGGTCGACGCGGCGGTGTTGCTCGCCGGTGGTGGTGAGGCGATCGCGGACATCGACGTGCTGCGTCACCAGGGCCAGGTCTTGGGCCCGGTCGCCTCGGCGCCAACGGTGTGGCGGGCCCTGTTTGAGCTGACCCCGACCGCGTTGGCGCGTGTCCAGCGGGCCAGGGCCAGGACCCGGCGGCACGTGTGGTCCCAGCCGGGCGCGGTCCCGGCGTCGAAGGCCGCCGGCGCCGACCTGGGCGAGGTCATCGTGCTGGACGTGGACGCGACTTTGGTGACCGCGCACTCGGAGAAGGAACAGGCCCGTCCCACGTTCAAGGGCGGGTTCGGGTTCCACCCGATCGCGGTGTGGTGCGACAACACCAGCGAGCTACTGGCGGTCACGCTGCGGCCGGGGAACGCCGGGGCGAACACCGCAGCCGACCACGTCGAGGTCTTGACCGCGGCGATCGCCCGGGTCCCACTCAGCCACCGCCGCAAGCTTTTGGTCCGCGCTGACGGCGCCGCAGCCACCCACAAGTTCCTCGACTGGCTCACCGAACAAGGCCAGATCCGAGGGCGCAGCCTGGAGTTCTCGGTCGGGTTCGCCGTCACCGAGACGGTCCGGGCTGCCATCACCACCATCCCCGCCGCGGTATGGACCCCGGCCAGTAGCGCCGACGGCTCAGCCCGTGACGCCGGGACGTCGCCGAGGTCACCGACCTGCTCGACCTGTCCGCCTGGCCGGTCGGGATGCGGGTCATCCTGCGCCGGGAAGGCCCCCACCCCGGCGCCCAGCTGTCACTGTTTGAGGAACGCGACGGCTGGCGCTACCAAGGGTTCGCGACCAACACCACCACCGGGCAACTGGCGTTCCTCGAGGCCCGCCACCGCGCCCACGCCCGCGTCGAAGACCGCATCCGCCACGCCAAAGACAGCGGCCTGCGGCGGCTGCCCTCCCGGGAGTTCGCCATCAACACCGCCTGGTGCACCGCCGTGGCGATCGCAGCCGACCTGATCGCCTGGCTGCGACTACACGCCCTAGACGGCGACCTCGCCCTGGCCGAACCGAAAGCACTGCGCTACCGCATCCTGCA
>JANYIP010000147.1 GCA_025361995.1 Streptomycetales bacterium
CGTGTCGTACGAGTCGACGCGCACCACCGACAGCACCGGGCCGAAGATCTCGTCGGTGTAGATGCTCATGTCCGTGGTCACGTGGTCGAAGAGTGTCGGGCCCAGCCAGTACCCGCCCGGCTCACCCGCCACCTGGACCTCCCGACCGTCGACCACGAGCGTGGCGCCCGACTCGACGCCGGCCTCGACGTACGAGGCGACCTTGTCGCGGTGCGCCTGGGTCACCAGCGGGCCCATGTCCGCGCCCTGGCGCCCGTCGCCGGTGGTCAGAGTCGCCACCCGCTCGGCGATCTTCGCGACGAGCTCGTCGGCGACCGGCTCGACGACGACCAGGGCCGAGATCGCCATGCAGCGCTCGCCCGCCGAACCGAAGCCCGCGTTGACGGCGGCGTCGGCAGCCAGGTCGAGGTCGGCGTCGGGCAGCACGACCATGTGGTTCTTGGCGCCGCCGAGGGCCTGCACGCGCTTGCCGTGAGCGGTGCCCGTCTCGTACACGTAGCGGGCGATCGGGGTCGACCCCACGAACGAGATGCTCTTGACGTCGGGGTGGACGAGGAGCCGGTCGACCGACTCCTTGTCGCCGTGGACCACGTTGAAGACGCCGGCCGGCAGACCGGCCTCGGCCCACAGCTCTGCGACGAGCATGATCGCCGAGGGGTCCTTCTCGCTGGGCTTGATGACGACCGTGTTGCCGGCCGCGATGGCGATCGGGAAGAACCACATCGGAACCATCGCCGGGAAGTTGAACGGCGAGATGATGCCGACGACGCCGAGCGGCTGACGGATGGAGTAGACGTCGACCTTGGTCGAGACGCCCTCGGAGAACCCGCCCTTGAGCAGGTGCGGGATGCCGCAGGCGAACTCGACGACCTCGAGGCCACGGGTGACCTCGCCGAGCGCGTCGGACAGGACCTTGCCGTGCTCGTCCGTGATGAGCGCGGCCACGTCCTCCTTGCGCGCGTTGAGGAGCTCGCGGAAGGCGAAGAGGACCTGGGTGCGCCGGGCCAGTGACGAGGCACGCCACTCGGTGAAGGCGTCCTTGGCCGCGGCAACCGCCTCGTCGACGTCGGCGGCGGACGCGAAGTCCACGCGTCCGCTCACCCGCCCGGTCGCTGGGTCGTACACGTCGCCCTGCCGGGCTGCCACCCCACCGAACGGCTTGCCGCCGATCCAGTGCGTGATGTGCTTGAGGTCAGCGGAGCTGGTGCTGGCGGCGGGCGAGTTCGTCATGTGCTGAGTCTGCTGGATCGGCTGGCGGACTTCCAGCGCCAACCTGGCGACCTCAGCCTCCCGGGGCTTACAGGGTGTCAGGAGTCGAAGCCGAGTCCCAGGCGGTCCAGGGTACGCAGCCAGAGGTCGCGGCGCCCGTCCCGGGCGTCGGCGCGGGCAATCGAGCGCCGGGTCATCTCGATGCCGGCCCAGCGCAGCGGCTCCGGCGGGAAGGGGAGAGGCTTGCTGCGGACCAGCGACGTCGAGCTGCCCACGCTGCGCCGGTCGTCGAGCAGGTCCAGCATCATGGCCGCACCGAAACGCGTCGCGCCCACGCCCAGCCCGGTGTAGCCCGCGACGTACGCCAAGCGACCTTCGTGCGCGGTCCCCCAGAAGGCGCAGAACCGGCTGCAGGTGTCGATGGCGCCGCCCCAAGCGTGACTGAACCGCAGCCCTTCGAGCTGCGGGAACGTGGCGAAGAAGTGGTCGGCCAGCCGCAGGAAGGTCTCGGGCCGCTGTTCGAGGTCAGCCGACAGCCCGTTGCCGTAGCGGTAGATCGCGTCGTAGCCGCCCCACAAGATCCGGTCGTCGGCGGTCAGCCGGTAGTAGTGGAACTGGTTGGACGCGTCGCCGATCCCCTGCCGGCCCTGCCACCCGATCGACGCCCGCTGCGACGGGGACAGCGGCTCGGTGACCAGGACGTAGTCCCACACGGGGACGACGTAGTTGCGGATCCGGCGCAGCGGTGAGCGGTGCACCCCGGCGGCCAGTGCAACCTTGGGCGCACGGACGGAGCCGTACGGAGTGCGTACCAGCAGTCCCGCCCCGGCCGGCTCGATCGCGACGACCGGGCTCCGCTCGTGGATGCGCACTCCCAGACGCAGGCAGATGTCGTACAGGCTCCGGCCGAGCTTGCCCGGGTGGACCAGCGCGACACCGTCGCGGTCTCGCAGTCCTGCCTGGTACAGCGGCGAGGCGACCTCGGCCTGGATCGCGTCACGGTCGAGGAACTCCAGCCGCAGCCCGTGCTCGGCGGCGACCTCCGGCTCGCGGCGCAGGTCTTCGACCTGCCACGGTTCGACAGCGACGCTGAGGTCGCCGGTCCGTTCGAACTGGGCGTCGGCGCCGTAGCGCAGGAGTGTCGCCTCGATCCCGTCGAGGTTCTCCCGGCCGAGCCGGTCCAGCAGTGCAAGCTCGTCGGGGAAGCGCTCCAGCCCGTTACGGAACCCATGGGTGAGGCTGGCCGCACAGAAGCCGCCGTTGCGCCCGGACGCCGCCCAGCCGACAGTCCGCCCTTCGAGCAGGAGCACGTCCCGCGACGGGTCGGCCTCCTTGGCGAGCAGAGCCGTCCACAGCCCCGAGTACCCGCCACCGACCACCACGAGCGACGCCTCGGTGTCACCGACCAGCGAGGCCAACGGGTCGAGCGCCGGGAGGTCGTCGAGCCAGAAGGGCACGGACGAGGCGTCCGCCACGGAAGCCAGCAGCGCGGGATCCGGCGCGAGTGCCCTGCGAGCGCCGGAGTAGGGACCGGTCATGTCGTGACGCGTCTGCGCCCCGCGAATCGACCGGCAACGACGAAGAGCAGCGCGAGGAAGAACATGGCAGAGCCCACGACGTTGGCCTGGGCCGGGAGGCCACGCAGGTTCTCGCCGTACACCCACAGCGGGAAGGTCTGCGCCTGCCCGGCGTTGAAGGCCGTCACGATGTAGTCGTCGAACGACAGTGAGAACGCCAGCAGCGCGGCTGCCACGATCCCCGGCAGTACCAACGGGAAGGTGATCTTGAGGAACGTCGTCCGCTCGTCGGCGTAGAGGTCCATCGCCGCTTCTTCCAACCGCGAGTCCAGCCCGGCGATCCGCGCCTTCACCGTGACGACGACGAAGGACAGGCAGAACATGACGTGCGCGATCGTGATCGTCCAGAAGCCCTGCGGGATGAACGTCAGGTTCACGAACAGGGTCAGCAGCGACGACCCCATCACGACCTCCGGCGTGGCCATAGGCAAGAAGATCAGGAGGTTGGCGGACGACCGGCCGGCGAACCGGTAGCGGCTCAGCGAGAACGCGACCAAGGTCCCGAGGATCGTCGACAGGATGGTGGCGAGAATGCCGATCTTGAACGACAGCCCGAGCGGCCCACACAGGCCGCTGGAGCAGACCGATGTCCACGGCTTGAGCGAGAACCCGTGCCAGGTGTAGTTGTCCTTGCCGATCTGCCGGTTGAACGAGAACTGCACCACCACGAAGATCGGCAGGAACATGTAGAGCAGGACCAGGCCGGCGACGATCTGTACGACATGGCGCCGCACCCAGTTGACCGGACCGCCCGGACGACGCGTCGTCTTCGGTGCCGGTGCGGCGGCGCGCGAGGCGACCGGAGGAGCCGTGGTGGCCATCAGACCAGCTCCTCGGTGCCGGACCGGCGGACGTAGATGCTGACGAGCAGGACGATCGTCGCCATCAGTGTGACCGACAGCGCAGCCGCCGTCGGGTAGTCCTGCTGATCGAGGAACGTCGAGTCGATGGAGTTGCCGATCATCGCCTCACCCGCCCTCCCCAGCAGCGACTGGTTGATGAAGTCACCCGCGGCCGGGATGAAGGTGAGCAGCGTCCCGGCCACCACGCCCGGCAGGGACAGCGGGAAGGTGACCTTCCGGAAGGCGGTGAACGGCGCGCAGTAGAGGTCGCCAGCCGCCTCGATCAACCGGGGGTCCACCCGCTCCAGCGAGGCGTACAGAGGCAGCGTCATGAACGGCAGGAAGTTGTACGTCAAGCCGGTGATCGTCGCCAGCGGGGTCGCGAGCACCCGGTTGCCCGTGGTGAGCCCGACCGCCGTCAGGAGCGTGTTGATGTGCGTGGTGTTGAGGAACGACACGATCACGCTGTCGTCGGCGAGGAGCGTCTTCCACGCGAAAGTACGGATCAGGAAGCTCGTGAAGAACGGCGCGATCACCAGGATGAGCAGTGCGTTCTTCCACTTGCCCGAGCGGAACGCGATCGCGTACGCGAGGGGGTAGCCGATGGCCAGGGCGAAGAGGGTGGCGATCCCGGCGTACACGAAGGAACGGGCGAACTCGCCTTTGTAGAAGTTCAGGGCATCGCTGTACGTCGCGAAGTGGAAGGTGAGCTGGTACCCGTCGGTCTGGCTGCCGGTCTGCAACGACGTGGACACCAGGAAGATCATCGGGACGACGAAGAAGATGACCAGCCAGAGCATGCCCGGAGCCAGCAGCAGGTACGGGGTCCGGCGACTGCGCAGCCGGCCGTGCTTCGGCGCACTTTGCGGCCCGTGAGGCTCGCTCTCCAGTGCGGCGGAGAGCGCGGCGCCTCCCGACACTCAGACCACCACCGGGTCGGGGGCGGCAGCCTCGTCGTCGATGACGGCGCCGGCGTCCGCCGCCTGCGTCGCGTCGAGCGCGAACGTGTGCGCAGGCGACCAGTGCAGGGCCACCGACTCGCCCGCGACGATGCGGAGGTCGCGACTCATGTTCTGCTCGAACACCACTACCTCCTGCCCCCACGGCAGTCGCACCTGGTACTGCGTGCTCACGCCGGTGAAGCTGGAGTCGGTCACGACGCCGATCAGCTCGTTGTTCCCAGGGACGGTCGCCGCGTCGGAGGCGAGCGAGATCTGGATCTTCTCCGGCCGTACCCCGACGTGGACCGCGGTCCCGTCGGCGTGCACCCGGCTCGGTGGGAGCGAGAGGCGGCGGCCACGGATCTCGACGATCACCTCGTCGGCGGACCGCTTGGTGACAGTGCCCGTCAGCAGGTTCGACTGCCCGAGGAAGTTGGCGACGAACGTGGTCATCGGGTTCTCGTAGAGGTCGGCCGGCGCACCCATCTGTTCGATCCGGCCGTGGTT
>JANYIP010000167.1 GCA_025361995.1 Streptomycetales bacterium
ACCGGCCTCGATCGTGTTCCCCCGCGAGCGCAGCTGCTGGTATCCCCAGAAGCCGCCGTCGAGCCGCGCCTGCGGGCCCAGCACGTCCTGGGCGAGCTTGCTCAGCCGCTGGTTGGCCTCGGACCAGTGCAGCTTCGCGACGGAGCCCTCCGGGCCGGGTACGCCGGTCTTCACCAGCGCCGTCAGCGCGCGGTAGTTCGTGAACCGCAGTGCCTCGAGGTCGATGGCGAGCTGCCCGACCTGGTCGCGCACGAACGGGTCGTCGGCGGCGCGGGTACCGTCCGGGCGCTCGGCCTTGACCGCCTCGACCAACCGCGCGAGCAGGGCCTCGTACCGGGCGGTGAGGGCGAAGCCTAGCGTGCCGCGCTCGTGCAGCAAGGTGGTCATCGCCACGCTCCAGCCCTCGCCGGGCTTGCCGAGCATCGACTCGCGCGGGACCCGTACGTCGGTGAAGTAGATCTCGTTGAACTCCGGGTCGCCGGTGATCTGGCGCAGCGGCCGCACGTCGACCCCGGGCGCCTTCATGTCCACCAGCAGGTACGACAGGCCGCGGTGCCGCTCGGCGTCGGGATCGGTACGCACGACGAGGATGCACCAGTCCGCGAGGTGGGCGTACGAGGACCAGACCTTCTGCCCGTTGACCACCCACTCGTCACCGTCCAGGACCGCCCTGGTCCGCGCCCCGGCGAGGTCGGACCCGGCCCCGGGTTCGGAGAAGCCCTGGCACCACACCTCCTCGCCGGCGAGGAGCGGGCGCAGGTAGCGCGCCTTCTGCTCGTCGCTGCCCCACGCCAGGATCGTCGGGCCGGCCATGCCGAGCCCGATCACCCCGATGTGCGCGGGTGCGTCGTGCCGGGCCACCTCCTCGAGATAGACCCCCTGGTATGTCGGGGGCAGGCCGAGGCCGCCGTACTCCTTGGGCCAGGTGATCCCCGCGTAGCCGGCATCGAAGAGCTGCTTGCTCCAGGCTCGCAGGAACTCCTCGCTGTCGTGGCCGACGGTCGGCTCGCGGTCGCCCCAGCCGGCCGGGAGGTTGGCGGCGAACCAGGCGCGGAGCTCGGCTCGGAAGGCTGCTTCCTCGGGGGTGTCACGGAAGTCCACGGTCAGCTCCTCAGGCCGGCACAGATGGGTGCAGGCTATCCGGCTGGTCATCGGCAACCACGGTGCCGTCGGCCATCAGGACGCCGTCGGAGCACCGCGCCTCGATCCGGCCGCTGCCGAACTGCTCGTGGTAGAGCGAGGCGTACAGCCCGTCCAGCCTCAACAGCTCGGCGTGCGTCCCGCGCTCGACGATCTTGCCGGCGTCCACGACGTAGATGACATCGGCGGACACGATCGTGGACAGCCGGTGGGCGATCGCGAGGGTCGTGCGACCGGCCATGGCCACGGCGAGGGCGCTCTGGATCAGCCGCTCGCTGGTGGTGTCCAGCGCGGAGGTGGCCTCGTCGAGCAGGAGCACCTTGGGGTCGTGCAGCAACACCCGGGCGATCGCGACGCGCTGCTTCTCCCCGCCCGACAGCCGGTAGCCCCGCTCGCCGACGGTGGTGTCGTACCCGTCCGGGAAGGACATGATCCGGTCGTGGATCGCCGCGGCCCGCGCGGCGGCCTCGACCTCGGCGTCGGTCGCGTCCGGCCGCCCGTACCGGAGGTTCTCCCGGATCGTGGAGTGGAAGAGGTAGCTCTCCTGCGTCACGAAGCCGACGGTGGCGGCGACAGACTCGAAGGAGAGCCGGCGTACGTCGACGTCGTCGATCTCGACCGCACCCTCGCCGGTGTCGTACAGCCGCGGCAGCAGGTACCCGAGGGTGGTCTTGCCCGCACCGCTCGGCCCGACCAGCGCGGCCAGCTGGCCGGGGCGGATCTCGAGGTCGATGCCGTCGAGCGTCCACGGCGCGCCGCTGGCAGGGTCGTCGTCGTAGCGAAAACGTACGTCGCGGTAGCGCACGAGGCCGCGGGTGGTCGCCGGGTCGAGCCGGACGGGGTCAGGGTCCTCGACGATGTCGGGCCGCAGGTCGAGGTACTCGAAGATGCGCTCGAAGTAGGCCACCGACGACCGCAGCTCGACGATGGTCTGCAGCAGCTGGCCGATCGGGAAGTACATCCGGGTCTGCAGGGTGGTGAACGCCACCACCGTGCCCGCGGTGATGCCGCTGGCCTTGCCCAGCTGCCAGCCGGCCACCAGGTAGACGAAGGCGGGCGTGATCGACAGGAACGTCTGGATGACCGTGAAGAAGCTCTGGCCGATCATCTGCTGGCGCACCTGCAGCTTGGCCAGCCGCGCGTTGTCGGCATCGAAGCTCGTGTGGTCGGCATCCTGGCGGTGGAAGACCTTGGCGAGCAGGACGCCGGAGACCGACAGCGACTCCTCGGTCAGCGCCGTGAGGTCCGCGACGGTCCGCTGGGTGGCCGCTGTCACCTTGCGGCGGCGCTCACCGACGAGCCGGGTCAGCCAGAAGAAGACCGGGACCATGATCAGAGCCACGATCGTGAGCTGCCACGACAGCACCAGCATCGCCACCAGCGCCGAGGCGAACGACACCACGTTGCCGAGGATCGAGGTGGCCGTCGAGGTCACCACCGACTGCACGCCGGCGACGTCGTTGGTGAGGCGGCTCTGGATCTCCCCGGTCCGGGTCGCCGTGAAGAAGCGCATCGACATCTGCTGCAGGTGGCCGAAGAGCCGGGACCGCAGGTCGCGCATGACCTGCTGGCCGAGGACGTTGGCGAGCCAGGTCTGCGCCAGCGACGCGACCCCGCCGACGATCGCGACCGCAACCATCAGGGCGACGTAGAGGTAGAGCTTGTGCAGGTCAGGGCCGCCCGTGGCGAAGAGCGCGTGGTCGAAGACCTGCTTGGTGAGCAACGGGTTGACGACGCCGAGGACGGAGCCGGCGACGACGAGCAGGGCGATGCCGACGACCCGACCGCGGTACGGCCGGAACAGCGCGACGATCCGCCGCCCCTGGTGGTTCAACGCGGCGTGCTCACGTACTTCACGTCGAGGTACTCGTAGATGCCCTCGGGGCCGCCCTCGCGGCCGAAGCCGGACTGCTTGATGCCGCCGAACGGCGCGGCCGGGTTGGACACGAGGCCGCGGTTGAGGCCGATCATGCCGGCCTCGAGCGCCTCGATGACCTTCAGCCCGCGGGTCCACGACTCGGTGAACGCGTACGACACGAGGCCGAACTCGGTGTCGTTGGCGGCGGCGATCGCCTCATCATCGGTCTCGAAGGTCGAGATCGGCGCGACCGGGCCGAAGACCTCCTCGGCGAGGATCCGCGAGCCGGGCTCGACGCCGGCCAGGACGGTCGGCGGGTAGAAGTAGCCGGCGCCGTCGTCGCGCGAGCCTCCGGTGACCGGCTTGGCGCCGCGGTCGATCGCGTCGGCGACGAGCTCTTCGACCTTGAGCCGGCCGGCCTCGTCGATCAGCGGGCCGACCTGGGTGCCGTCCTCCGTACCCCGACCGACCTTGAGCGCGCCCATCCGGGCCGCGAGCCGGCTGCTGAACTCCTCGGCCACCGAGGCGTGAACGTGGAAGCGGTTGGCCGCTGTGCAGGCCTCGCCCATGTTGCGCATCTTGGCGAGCATCGCCCCGTCGACGGCCTTGTCGAGGTCGGCGTCCTCGAAGACGAGGAAGGGTGCGTTGCCGCCGAGCTCCATCGACGTACGCAGGAGCTGGTCGGCCGCGTCCTTGACCAGGGCACGGCCCACCTCGGTCGAGCCGGTGAAGGAGACCTTGCGCAGCCGGGCGTCCTTGATCATGGGACCGGTCAGCGCGCCGGCGCTGCTGGTGGTCAGCACGGACAGGACGCCCTTTGGCAGCCCCGCCTCCTCGAAGATCTGCGCCAGCGCCAGCATCGACAGCGGCGTCTGCTTGGCCGGCTTGACGATCATCGTGCAGCCGGCGGCGACGGCCGGCCCGATCTTGCGGGTGCCCATCGCCAACGGGAAGTTCCACGGCGTGATGAACAGGCACGGCCCCACCGGCTGGCGAAGCACCATCAGGTGCGAGTCCCCGCTAGGGCTCAGTCCGAAGCGCCCGTCGATGCGTACCGACTCCTCGCTGAACCAGCGCAGGAACTCCGCCGCGTACGCCACCTCGCCGCGCGACTCGGCCAGCGGCTTGCCCATCTCCAGGGTCATCAGCAGGGCCAGGTCGTCGACCCGTTCGACCATGAGCTCGAACGCGCGCCGCAGGATCTCGCCGCGGTCCCGGGGGGCTGAGCGGGCCCACTTCCCTTGGTGCTCGGCGGCGATCCGCAGTGCCTCGAGGCCCTCCGCGGGGATGGCGTCGGCGACCTCGGCGATCGTCTCGCCGGTGGACGGATCCTCCACAGCGACCGTGTGCCCGGACTCGGATGCGCCCCATTCCCCACCGAGGAAGAGGTCGGTACGTACAGCCTGAAGCACGCGGGTCTCGTCACTGCCGCCCATCGAGATCCTCCTTGATCGCGAAACGTCCCACTCACGCTAACGCGTGCCCGGCGGGGCGGCACGAGGGCGGGTCGTCTTGACCTCCGTAGGGTGCCGCTATGGGCACCGGCACTGGAGTCGACGTGGTGGTGCTCGCTGGCGGGCAGTCGCGTCGCTTCGGTGGCGACAAGCTGGCGCTGCTCCTCGACGACGTCCTGGCCGGGCTGCCCGCTGAGGCGTCGGTCGTGTGCGTGGGTCCGGCGCGGTCGACCCGGCGGGCCGGCGTGGTCTGGGTCCAGGAGGACCCGCCGTACGGCGGGCCACTCGCCGGCGTCGCCGCTGGGGTGGCTGCCGGGTCCGGGCCGCTGGTCCTGGTCGTCGGCGGGGACATGCCCTCGGTCGGGCGCGCTGCTGCTGCCCTGCTGGTGGCGGTCGCCGCGGCGCCATGGGCCGATGGCGCCGTACTCGTGGACACCGACGGACGGCCACAGGTGCTGGCCTGCGCCTGGCGCCGCCCTCGTCTGGTCGCCACGCTCGCCCAGATCGCCCAGATCGCCCACGCCCCTGACGATTCGCTTGATCGAGCGGCACCGAACCGCGGAGCTACGCTCGTCGGACTGCCGCTGCGGCTGCTGCTGGAGGGTACGGAGCTGGTACGGGTGCCCGACGTGTGGGCCGCCGCCCACGACATCGACACCCCCGCCGACCTCCCTTAACCCCATCCCTCTAGGGCCACGTGGGGGGGCGGTGGCCCAGGTACGCGGCGATGCCCTCGGCCGCCTCAGCGCCGGCGAACAGCGAGGCCGACAGCGACGCGGTCCAGGCGAAGGCTTCGGCCCGCCCAAGGCCCGGGACCCGGCTCAGCAGCTCCTTGGTCGCCGCGATGGCAGCCGGCCCGCCGAGGCAGAGCTGCTCGACCCACGCGGCCACCGTGGCGTCCAGCGCCTCGGGCTCGACCACCGCCGTCAGCAGTCCGGCCACGCGGGCCCGCTCCGCCCCCACCCGCTCACCGGTCAGCATCAGCTCGGCGGCGTCCCGCGGCGCCATCACCCGTAGGCACGCCACGGACACCACCGCGGGGGCCACCCCGATCCGGACCTCGGAGAAGGCGAACCGAGCCGTCGCCGCCGCCACAGCGAGGTCGCACGCCGCGACCAGCCCGTTGCCGCCACCCGCGACATGACCCTGCACCCGCGCGATCGTCGGCTTGGGATGGTCGAGCAACGCTTCGAGGACCGCCACCAGCAACGCCGGTCCCTCCGCTGCGAACCCGTCCGGCTCGGCGCCGCCGGGGCCAGCACCCCGCAGATCGGCGCCGGAGCAGAACGTGTTGCCGCTCCCGGTGAGGACGACGACCCGCACGGCGTCGTCCGCGGCGGCTCGCTGCAGCCCTTCGTGCAGCGGGCCCAGGGTGTCCGGGTTCAGCGCGTTGCGCCGCTCGGGTCGATCCAGGGTCAGGGTCGCGACGGCGCCGGCCACCTCATAGCGGACCGCTTCGGTCATGGCTTTCCTTCCCAGTCACGGCGTACGTCACCGTAGCGCCGGCCCGCGCTGCCGTACGCTGCACCCGCTCCGCCGCACGTCCAGACAGACACACAGCCGGACAGCCGCACAGACCCGAAGCGAGAGGGGCCCGACGATGATTCTCGACGACTGGATCGCCGCGCTCGCCGCCGAGCTCGATCTCGACGTCGAGGTGGACATCAAGTTGCTCCTCGACGTCGCGCGGGACGCCGCGCACAGGGTGGACCGCCCGGCCGCGCCGCTGACCACATTCCTCGTCGGGTACGCCGCCGGCCGCTCCGGCCAGCCGGGTGCCGTCGCGCAGGCGGCCGCGCAGGCCCAGGCACTCGCGCTCGGGTGGCAGGTACCGCAGAACCCAGACGACAACGACCCGGCGGGGCAGGCCGAAGCGACCCCGTGAGCTCTGCCGCCTCTGACCACGTACTGAGCTGGACAGCCGCCCGCACGGTGGCCGGCGAGCTGCCGCGGCTCGGCGAGATCGAGGTCTCGCTGTCCGCCGCCGCCGGCCTCGTTCTGGCCGCGGACGTCGTCGCACGCACCGACCTGCCGCCCTTCACGGCGTCCGCGATGGACGGCTGGGCGGTCTCCGGCCTGCCACCGTGGACCATCGCGCCGCAGGACACCCCGCTGCTCTCGGGTACCGCGGCCGCGATCGTCACTGGCGGACCCGCACCCGAGGGCACCGACGCCGTCCTGCGCATCGAGGACGGCGAGATCCAGCCCGACCCCGGCGTCCTGCGCCCGCGCCTGGTCACCCCGTCGGCGGGGGCAGACCTTCGCCGACGGGGCTCGGAGTGCCGGGCCGGGGAGGTCGTCGCGGAACGCGGGACCCGCGCCGTCCCCGCGGTCCTCGGGCTGGTCGCCGCAGCCGGCGCCGACACGGTGCGCGTCGTTCTGCGCCCGCTCGTCGACCTGCTCGTCCTCGGCGACGAGCTCCTCGCCACCGGCCCGGCCCGCGACGGCCTCGTCCGCGACTCCCTCAGCCCGATGCTGCCACCCTGGCTCGCGGCGCTGGGTGCGGAGGCGCCGCCGGCTCGGCGCGTGATCGACACGGTGGACGCCTTGCGCGACGCGATCGTCGCCTCGACCGGCGACCTCATCGTCACGACAGGGTCCACCGCCGCGGGCCCGCGCGACCACCTGCACGCGGTGCTCAAGGCCCTCGGTGCCGAGCTTCTCGTGGACGGCGTCGACGTCCGACCCGGGCACCCCATGCTGATGGCGCGGCTGGCCGACGGCCGCCCGCTGGTCGGGCTGCCCGGGAACCCGCTCGCGGCGGTCTCCGGGCTGCTCACCCTGGTCGAGCCCGCGCTGCGCGCCCTGGCCGGGCTCGGCCCGGCGGCGGCCAGGACCACCACGTTGGTCGCAGCGATCAAGGGCCACCCGCGGGACGTACGCCTGGTGCCGGTCAGCGGGGGTACGCCGGTCCATCACGTCGGGCCGGCCATGCTGCGCGGCCTGGCCGCCGCGGACGCGGTGGCCGTCGTACCTGCAGGTGGAGCCGCAGCGGGCGACGTGGTCGAGATCCTCCGCCTGCCCTAACCGCCCGCCCCGCCGGAGCCCTCGCTGCCCGGGAGCGAAGAGCCCAGGTCGATCCAGTAGCGCCGTCGGTCCGTGCCACCCTCGGGGTCGGGCACGACGCCCTCGAAGACACCCCCGCAGCGCTCGATCACCGCCGCCGACCCGACGTTGTCGTCGTCGCACGTCACCAGTGCCCGCTCGACCCCCACCGCGCGGGCCGCGACCAGCGACTGGCGCAGGATCTCGGTGGCATAGCCACGGCATCGAAAGCCGGGCCGTACGCCATAGCCGATGTGCCCGCCGACCGCGGCGAGGTAGGCATTGAGCTCGTGCCGGATCGAGGTACGCCCGACCACCTCACCGTCGACCTCAGCCACCAAGAACGTGGCCGGCACCCGCCCCGGCGGGATGTCGACGCCACGGGACACCGCGGCCAGCCGCTCGACGAAGGCAGGCCAGCTCTCGTCAGGGACCACGTCCAGCAAGAACTCGAAGTCGTCGCGGGCCAGCTCGACCTGGGCCAGCCGTGCCACGGCCTCGTCGGCCACAGTGAGCGGCCTGAGCAGCAGCCGCGATGAAGCATCCATGAGCCAGGGTCTCGAGAGCGGCCACCGCAGGTCCACGGGATATCGCCGCTGCTAGCGTCTCGCGGATGACACCAGTCGCAATCGTCACCGGTGCCGGACGCGGGATCGGCCGGGTGATCACTGCGCACCTCGCTGCGGCGGGGTACCTGGTGGCCGCAGCCGCTCGCTCGGCCGACCAGCTCGCCGAGGTCGCAGCCCAGACGGGTGCCCTGCCGATCACCCTCGACGTCACGGACCCCAAGGCCGTGACCGGCGCCGTCGCCAAGGTCGAGGCCGAGCTCGGCCCGATCACCTTGCTGGTCAACAACGCCGGCGCTGCCGGCCCCAACCTCGTGACCTGGGAGATCGACGCCGGAGACTGGTGGTCGGTGTTCGCCGTGAACGTCCAGGGGGCCTTCCTGTGCTCCCACGCGGTCCTGCCGCTGATGGTGGCGCGCGGGGCCGGCCGGATCGTGAACGTGTCCTCCAACGCGGCGTACTTCCGGCTGGACGATGAGCCCTTCTTCGGCATCAACTCCGCGTACATGGCGAGCAAGGCGGCGATCGTCCGCTTCACCGACGAGCTCGCGGTCGAAGCGCGCCCGCACGGCATCTGCGCCTTCGTGATCTCACCGGGAACGGTCAAGACCGACATGAGCGCGGGGATCTTCGCCGACGAGTGGGACGACCCCGACTTCTGGTCGCCGCCCGAGCTCACGGCCGACCTGGTCGAGTTCCTCGGGACGGGCGCGCTCGACGCACTGTCCGGCCGCTACCTCCACGCCGCGAACGACGACTGGCGCGCCTTCGCCGACCAGGTGCCCGAGATCCTCGAGCAGGACCTGTACGCGCTCCGGCTGCGCCGCCCGGCGCTCTAGGCTCACCGCCATGTACGCCATCACGATCCGCGAGCCCGGCGGTCCCGAGGTCCTGACCTGGACGCAGGTGGCCGACCCGGCGCCGCCAGCGCCCGGCGAGGTGCTGGTCCAGGTCGCTGCGACCGCGGTCAACCGGGCCGACCTGCTGCAGCGGGCCGGCCACTACCCGCCGCCGCCCGGCGCCTCGCCGTACCTCGGGCTCGAGTGCACGGGCACGGTCCGCGCGGTCGGCACCGGGGTCGAGGAGTGGCACGTCGGTGACCAGGTGGCCGCGCTGCTCTCCGGCGGCGGGTACGCGGAGCAGGTCGTCGTCCCGGTCGGCCAGCTCTTCCCACGCCCCGAGGGGGTGGACCTGGTGACCGCCGCGGCCCTGCCCGAGGTCACCTCCACGGTGTGGTCGAACGTGTTCACGCTCGCCACGCTGCGCCCCGGGGAGACCTTGCTGGTGCACGGCGGCGGCTCCGGGATCGGCACCTGCGCGATCCAGCTCGCCACGGCGGCCGGCGCCCGGGTGATCGTCACCGCGGGCTCGGCGGACAAGCTGGCCCGCTGCGCGGAGCTCGGCGCTGACGTCGGCATCAACTACCGCGACGAGGACTTCGCCGCCCGGGTGCGTGAGGTCACCGACGGCAGGGGCGCGGACGTGATCCTCGACAACATGGGCGCGAGCTATCTCGGCCGCAACGTCGACGCGCTCGCCGTCAACGGCCGCCTCGTGGTCATCGGTCTTCAGGGCGGTAGCAAGGGTGAGATCGACTTCGGCAAGCTGATGGGCAAGCGGGCCGCGGTGCTCGTGACGGCGCTGCGCTCGCGGCCCGCGGCCGAGAAGGCCGCGATCGTACGCTCGGTCGTCGAGCACGTGTGGCCGCAGCTCGCGAGCGGTGTGCTGCGGCCGGTGGTGGACCGGGTGCTGCCGGTCCAGGACGCCAGCGAGGCGCACCGGGTGGTCGAAGCCGGCGAGAGTGTCGGCAAGGTCGTCCTCGCGATGCCGACCGCCAGCGGCTGAGGCCCACGTGCCCACGGCTAAGGCGCGACCGAGCCCTGCCAGGCGAGGACCACCTTGTCCACCGACATGCCGACCGACTCGTAGAGCCGGGTCGCCCCGGTCGGGCTCTCGCTGTCCACCCCGAGCCCCACCCGGGTACGCCCGCGCCGCGCCGCCTCGTCGAACACGTGGTACAGCAAGGACTTCGCGACTCCGCGGCCCCGGAACGCCCGGAGCACGCCGAGGGTGTCGACGTACCCCTCGTTGATCTCGGCCAGGCTCTCCGACCCGATCAGCAGCCCGGCCGGCTCGCCGTCGACCGCGGCGATCCACCACTGGCTGACGTCCCGCCCGGCTGCGGTGTCGAAGCGCTCGTACCAGTCGTCGAACTCACGCGGGGTGTGGTGCCAGTGGTCGACGAAGGACGCTTCGTGCAGCCGGTGCAGCAGGTGCACGTCGGCCTCGGACGCGGCGTCGACCAGCCGGATCGTCACTCCCGGCGGCAGGATTCGCGGCGGACGGTCGGACCCAGGGTCGAGCGCCAGCCGCATCTGCCAGAAGCTGCGCACGACCTCGAGCCCGGAGTCGCGCAGCACGCCGCCATAGACCTCGTCGTGGGCGTACGAGCCCGCGGCGAGGACCACCAGCCGCCCCCACTCGACCGCCAGCGCGTGCACGTACACCCGAGCCTGGGCCATCAGCCAGCGCAGGATCTCGGCGTCCAGGGAGTAGAGGTCGACGAACACCTCGGAGGCTGTTTCGTCGTACTGGGTCCACGACCAGCCGACGACCGTGCCCTCGGCCGCACTCAGCAGCCAGCCACCGCGCTCGTTGTCCACGCCGGTCGCGACGAGGTCCGCGCTGAGCTCAGACAGAGTCGAGTCGGAGTGACCGAGGACGGCGAGGTCGCAGGCCACCATCAGCGGCAGGATCTGCGAGGCGTCTTCGACGACGGGTCGGCGGGCGAGCAGGCCACGAGGCGGGTCGTCCGGTCGGCTGGCGGTGGTCACGCGGTGAGCCTGCCTGCTGTCCCTTCGAACAGACAACTCCGGCCGACCCACCGACCCGCGCCCAGCAGGTATCAGTGGCACCACTGGCGGGCTCTCCAGACACATGCTCCGACTTCTTCCCGCCGTGAGTATCCCCACCGTGCCCATCCCGGAGCGCTGGCCGTTCCCGGTCGTGGCCACGCTGGCGATGCTCGTGCTGGCGTTCCTGGACATCGTCGGCGCCTTGCTGGCCAAGGCCTGGCTCGCCGACAGGTCGGTGCCGCTGTTCGTCGCCGGCGTCACCGTCTTCGGCCTGCTCTTCTGGGTGTACGGGTCGAGCCTGCGCTATGCGGACCTGGCGACGGTGACCTTCGGCTGGATCGTGCTGCTCCAGGTCGGGTTGCTGCTGATCGGCCGGTTCCGGGACGGAGCCCCGCTCGGAGCCGGTCGGTTCGCGGCGGTCGTGGTGATCCTGGCGCTGGAGGCGTACCTGATTCTGGCCCCCGCGGCACAGAACGCCACGGCGTGAGGGTTGGATGGGGGGCATGAGCGAATCAGGCCCCGAGCAGCAGGTCGTCGTCGTCGGCCCGGACGGCACGCCGGTCACGATGACTGTCCCGGTCCCCACCGAGAGCGACCAGGGGGTTGCCGGCCTCATCGAGCAGCCGGCCAAGGTGATGCGGATCGGCAGCATGATCAAGCAGCTGCTGGAGGAGGTACGTGCCGCGCCGCTCGACGAAGCTGGCCGGGCCCGGTTGGCCGCGATCCACGAGCGCTCGATCAAGGAGCTGGAGGCCGGGCTCGCCCCTGAGCTGGTCGCCGAGCTCGAGCGCATCTCGTTGCCGTTCGGCGAAGGCTCGATCCCGAGCGAGGCCGAGCTGCGGATCGCACAGGCCCAGCTGGTCGGCTGGCTGGAGGGCCTGTTCCACGGGATCCAGACGGCGCTGTTCGCCCAGCAGGTGGCGGCCCGTGCACAGTTCGAGGAGATGCGCCGGCGCGCCTTGCCGCCGGGGGCTAGCGACGGGCACCAGGAGCAGGACGGGTCGGCCGGCAGCTCTGCTGGCAATGCCGGCAACGGCCTGTATCTCTGAGCCCCCGCTCAGGTCAGGTCGCGCCGACGGAACAGGTACGTCGCCAGCGTGACGAGGACCAGCACGGCGAGCCCGAGCGTCAGCCCGGACCGCAGGTTCGAGAGGTGCACCTCACCCATCCGGATGCCCTGACCCGGGACGAACTGCTGACCTGTGGTCACGATGACGCCACCCGGGTTCACCAAGCCGCCCAGGTTCTCGGCCACGAGGTACGGCGTGAGCGACCGGAAGAAGAAGCGCACCACATTCTCGACGACCACCAGATAGACGAAGGTGACCCCGAGGGCCGCCCCGGTGTTGCGGATGATCGACGCGAGCGCGTAGCCCGCTGCCGCCGCCAGCACCGCCACCAGGACCAGGCGCAGGTCGAGCCAGACCAGCTGGCTCCAGAAGTCCGGTGGCTTGCCGAGCCAGGTTCCACGGGTCGACGTCAGCACCGCCGCGATCGCCGTCCACAGCACCTGGGTGAGGACCCCCGCCACGACCGCGAGGCCGGCCACGACGCCCAGCTTGGTGAGAAGGACCCGGGTCCGGCGCGACTCCCAGAAGAGCAGCGCCGGCATCGTCTTCGCGGACCAGTCCGCACCGCCGGAGGTCGTCCCCACCAGGAAGAGCAGCGCCGCGATCCCGGCGCCGAGCGCGGTGGCGATCCCAGGCATCTCGTCGGCAGCCACGAACGGCGAGCTCGACAGGAAGTCCTGCGGCGGTTGCCGGCAGGCCTGATCGCGCTGGTCCACGGGGATGTCAGGGTTGCTGGTCACGCACTGCTGGTAGCTCTGGTCGGCCTGCACCTGAGCCTGTGCCAGGTCGGCAGAGCTCGGTCGTGCGTGGATGAAGAACTGAGCGATGCTCACCACCAGGACGATGGCGAAGCCGATCGCGAGCAGCAACGCTACGAACCGGCGAGAGCGCAGCCGCAAGATCTCGGCTCGCAGCAGCCGTGGTCGCTCGGTGACGGCATCCCCTGACTGCACGCCGACACTCATCACGCCTCCCGGGTGAGGTCGAGGAAGACGGTCTCCAGGTCGGCGGCGATCGGCGCCAGCTCGCTCAGGTAGTGCCCGTGGTCGGCCAGCAGCCGGGTCAGCGCTGCCGCGTCGGGCACGCCGTGCACCCGCCAGCAGTCGCCCATCGACGTCACGGTGAACCCGGCGGCGTCGAGCACGGCCTTGCCGGCGGCCGGGTCATCCAGCCGCACCCGTACATCGCCGGTCTGGCGGGTCGCCAGCACGTCGGCGACCCGACCGGAGACCACGCAGCGGCCGCGGGCCAGGATCGTCACGTGGTCGCAGACCTGCTCGACCTCGCCGAGCAGGTGGGAGGACAGGAAGACGGTGGTACGCCCGTCAGAGCCGAGCTGGCGGAGCAGGCCGCGCATCTCGACCATGCCGGCCGGGTCGAGCCCGTTGGACGGCTCGTCGAGGATCAGCAGCTGAGGCTTCTTGAGCAGGGCGGCGGCGATACCGAGGCGCTGCTTCATGCCGAGCGAGTAGCCCTTGACGTTGTCGCCGGCCCGGTCGAGCAGGCCGACCGTGTCGAGGACCTCGTCGATGCGCGGCTTCGGCACCCCGGCGGTCATGGCCAGCAACTCGAGGTTGCGGCGCCCGCTGAAGGTCGGGAAGAACAGCGGTGTCTCGACCAGCGCGCCGATGTCGCCGATCACCTCCGGCAGGGCGTCCGGGACCACCCGGTCGAAGAGCCGGAGCTCGCCGCTGCCAGCGCGTACCAGCCCGAGGAGCATCCGGATCGTGGTCGTCTTCCCTGACCCATTCGGCCCGAGGAAGCCGTGCACTCCCCCGCCCTCGACCACCAGGTCGAGCCCGTCCACGGCCTTCTCGTCAGGCTTGCCCCGACGGTGGTACGTCTTGTGCGCCGCGCGGATCTCGATCACTGGCATCCGGCGACCGTACCGCCCCGTCCGCCAGGAACGCCTCGACGATGCGAGCGACACCGTCGTCCTCGACCGAGGCGGCGTGCCGGCTGATCGCGGCGAGCACGTCGGGATGGCCGCCACCCATCGCGTACGCCGTCCCGGCCCACTGCAGCATGGCGAGGTCGTTCGGCTGGTCGCCGAAGGCGAGGACCCCGTCGGCACCGACGCCGTGCTCGGCCGCCACCCGGGCCAGCGTGGTCGCTTTGGTGACCCCCGGCGCGGAGATCTCGAGCAGGCAGTCCTTGACGTTCGAGTGGGTGACGGTGACCAGGTCGGCGATCGCCGGCAGAGCCAGTGCCAGCATCGCGTCACCGCTGCTGGTCTCGTCACGGACGAGGAGCTTGGCGACGGGCCCGGTGAGCATGGCCTCGGCGTCCGGGTACTCGATCGTCTCCGGGCCGTCCCAGCGCGGGACGTACGCCGCCTCGTGGAAGAAGCCGTCCACCGTCTCGATCGCGAAGGCCACCGCGGGCATGACCTCGCGCAGGCGACGGACCGCCTCGAGGGCGACGCCCGGATCGAGCTCGAACCGTTCGAGGACGACGTCTCGGTGCAGGTCGTAGACGAGGGCGCCGTTGGCGCAGACGGCCACGCCGTGCAGGGCGGTCAGCCCGACGACCTGGGCCATCCACCGGGGCGGTCGGCCGGTCACGAAGACGACCGGCACACCGATCGCCTCGACCGCAGCGATGGCGGCGACGACCCGCGGGGAGACGGTGCCGTCGTGGCGGATGATCGTTCCGTCCAGGTCGGTGGCGACGAGCCGGATCACGGTCATGCGCTCGTCCGTCACCGGCCTAGCCAATCACGGAAGCACTGTCGCGCTCGGGCCGCTCGCCCGCTAGCGTGCGTCCATGGCTGACGCGACGGTGAACCAGCACAAGATCATGCTCGACGAGTCCGAGCTGCCGACCCAGTGGTACAACATCATCCCGGACCTGCCGGAGCCTCCCCCACCGCCGCTGCACCCTGGCACCTTGCAGCCCGTCGGGCCCGAGGACCTCATGCCGCT